>JAADHD010000471.1 GCA_013152075.1 Verrucomicrobiota bacterium
AGGAGTGGAAAAAATCAGCAATGGGGAGGTCGACCTCAGAGTGGTGAAAACGACGCGTGAGCAGAGCGTAGCCATCGCTCGCGGGCGGAAATTAAAGCGGTTAAAATGGGCATGGATCGTGGTTATAGGAATTTATGGAATGCTTTGGGGGCTTCATTTGTTTGCGGAGTTTACCTGGATGGGGCAGTTGACTGTGCTTGAAAAGATCATAAAAGGAGCCAGCGGAACGCTTGCCGTAGGATTGGTAGTCAGTGTGGTAGCAGTGGCACTTTCTTTTTGTATCGCCGGTCTGTGTGGATACATCGGGGGGTGGCATGCCTATCGCCTGCTGGCGAAAACGCACGGCGCCATGCTTTCGCTTCCAGTGATATTCTGGGTGTTCCTTGCCATGGCGGCATCGACGTCCAGATTCCTGCCGATGGTGTTAACTATATCGCTTGCCGGGGGCTTTTTGGGAGCGGGGGTGGTCGGTCAGTGGCTTCTCGATTTGGAGCTTCGAGGTTGGATAGCGGCGGCCAGCGCGTCAGGCTTGAGTCGTCGGCAAATTTTCTCCAGGCATTTCATTCCAGCGGTATGGCCCAGAATGCTTTCACGCGGCCTGAAATTGTTGCCTGCGATGATTCTATTCTCCGTGGCGGCGGATTTTGCAAATTTGAAAGCAAGGCCGGGCGAATCAAATCGGTGGGGCGAATTGATAGCTGAGGGGCAGTTTGCGATGTTGGATGATCCCAACTTAATGATTTATTCGCTGGTAGCAGTGTGGCTGTTTGCCATGGGGTTTGCCGTTCTGGCGAATTGGGCAAAATTTGGAGAAGGTGATCGCCCGGGACCTGATATTTATTGAGATCAGTGAGATGAAGAACGACGCGAAAAATAAAACTTCATTGCGAGTAGAGCGGCTGAGCATCGAGCGGCGGGATCGGCGCGTAATTGTGGATCACGTGGTTCGTGATATTTCATTTACCCTAGGGACTGGAGAGGTGATAGCTTTGACCGGAGAAGAGGGCTGCGGAAAGTCTGCTCTTGCCCAGGCTTTGGCCGGATTACTGCCGCGAGATGGGTTGCGGGTAAGCGGTGGTGAAATCTGGCTTGGTGACGCACAAATAGTGGGCATGTCCCGTAGAAAACGTCGTCAGATTCGGCAACGCAAAATCGCCTATTTTGATCGCTATACGATTGCGGGATTAAATCCTCTGGGGACGATTAAAGAGCATTTTGAGGAGGTTCAATCATGGAAATCAAAGGCCGAGCTTGAAGCGGCTAAGAGTTTGATCCAGGCGCTTTATGAAGTGGGTATTGCTGAGCCGGAATCTGTGTTGAGTTGTTTACCCGGCGAATTGAGTCCGGAAGTCCTCAATCGAGTGGTGATTTGTATGGCGCTTCAGGCGGGAGTGGATTTCATCGTAGCTGATGAAATGACGGCCGATTTGGATTCCACTGTAGAGCAGCAGATTTTTGAACTGCTGGTGGACTTAAAAAATCGAAATGAGCTCTCAATGGTGATTGTCAGTCATCATCCGGGGATGATTGGGGCGGTGGCGGATGAGGTGATGGTCATCTATGATGGAGTTGTGATAGAGAGGGGCAAGGCTGAGAAAATATTGACCGCTCCAGAAATTTCTTACACTAAAGCGTTGATGGGTAGCGCTCCCCGACTAGGAGAAGCGCGTTTGCGGCTTGGTAGTATTACTGAGGCCGATCGTCGAGCGGCGACGGAAGAGCTCGAAAGCCAATTGAGATCAGCGGATAAACTTAAGAAAAGCCGATAAAGACCGTCCTTGAGGAAGGATTGCGACTTGAATTAGGTCGAATAGTACTCGAATACAAACCAGAATGGCGAAGAAACCAGCAGTATTGATTATCAGGGACGGATGGGCGGAAAATCCGGGCGGGCAGGGAAGCGCTAAAAAGGACGGCAATGCCACCTTATTGGCCGATACTCCTTTTCACGATTATTTGTTCGACAAGTATCCGGTGTCACGGATCAGTGGCAGTGGGCCTGACGTGGGACTGCCTGAGGGGCAGATGGGAAATTCGGAGGTCGGGCATTTGAATCTAGGTGCGGGAAGGGTTGTCTATCAAGACTTTACAAGAATTAATAAGGCTATTGAGGAAAAACAATTGGCGACAAATCCGGTGCTTGTTGAGACTTTTAAGCAGGCCAAAGGGCATCGTTTGCATTTGATAGGGCTGGTATCTGATGGTGGAGTTCACAGCCATCAGGATCACATGATTGCTTTGGCGCAGGTTGCCAGTGAGGCGGGTTGCGACAATATCATGGTGCATGCGATCACAGATGGACGGGACACGTCTCCGACCGGTGGTGAGAAATTTGTCAGCTACTGTGAGGACAAACTGGGTGCGATCGGAGTTCGAATCGGAACGGTGATCGGTCGATATTACGCGATGGACCGGGATAATCGCTGGGAAAGGACTAAATTGGCCTGGGACGCTATTTTTCATGGAGTTGGAGAGTTTTGCGAAGTGTTGCCTTCGGATGCGATTGCCCATCAGTATAAGGAGGAGGACAAGACGGACGAGTTTCTGTTGCCTTTGATTTTCTCCGAAGCGAATCAGCAGCGGGTAAATGATGGAGATGTGGTGTTGTTTTTCAATTTTCGAGCGGATCGGGCTCGCCAGCTTTCGAGAGCCATTCTCGAGCCGGATTTTGACGGATTTGATCGTGGGTCCTGGCCAAAAGTGAATTATGTCACTCTCACCGAGTATGATGAGGGTTACGATTGCCCGATGGTATTTCCTCCGGAAAAACTAGCAGAGGTGCTTGGCGCCGTGGTGGCCAAGGCGGGTTGCACGCAGCTGCGCATTGCTGAGACGGAGAAATACCCTCATGTGACCTATTTTTTCAATGGCGGGGAAGAAGAGCCTTTTGAAGGGGAGGATCGAGCGATCATTCCCTCGCCGAAAGTGGCGACTTACGATTTGCAGCCGGAAATGAATGCTGATGAGGTGACGGATACCGTGGTGGAACGGGTCGAGAACTACGATCTGATGATTTTGAATTACGCTAATCCGGATATGGTCGGGCATACCGGGGATGTGAATGCGGCTATCAAGGCGGTGGAGAAAATTGATGAATGTGTAAAAAGAGTGGTGGAGCGAGTGTTGGAGCTCGATGGGAAATTGCTCATCACCTCGGATCACGGAAACTGTGAGGTGATGCGAAATCTCGACGGCTCGCCGCAGACAGCGCATACAACAAATCTGGTGCCGATGGCCTATGTTGCTACCAATTCCGATACGCTTAAATTGAACGACGGCATCCTTGCGGATATTGCACCGACATTGCTGGACATGATGGGACTGGAGCAACCTGCTGTCATGACCGGTCACAGTTTACTGGAGAAAAAATAGTCAGCGACCTTGCTTGCGTTTTCGCTTGCTTTGGGTATTGGTGTGGCGCGCCTGAAGCGGTGCGATCAAGTGATGATCGCCTGAAGGGTATTACCCCATGGTGTAATGGTAGCACTATAGATTTTGATTCTATCAGTCGAGGTTCAAATCCTCGTGGGGTAACCAATTTAAGAATAGAAGGAGGCGAAATGTTCGGAATCATGAATTTCACTTTCCAAAACGCTTTCTCATCTCTCGCGGCCCTGTTTTGCGCTGGGCTGAGCGTATTAAGTGTCGCCTGTGATCAAAATGCGGCACCGGACGAAAAAACGGATGTCGGTGTAGCGGCCGTTAGTGAAGAATCTCCAGCCCCTACCTGGCCGGTGCCTTTGAATGCCGGGGAGAAGTGGAAGATGGACGAGCACACTCGGAATTCAATTGATCGAATGAAGCAATTGATCGAAAGCGGCGAAACGGCGACACTCGGCAAATCCCTTGCGGGTGAATTTCACGACTTGATGAAGGGTTGTAAGATGCAAGGAGAGTCCCACAATCAATTGCACGTGTTCTTGGGCGAACTCATGCCAGGCATTCTCGCTTTGTCATCGGATGAAAATGATGAAGAATTCAAAGCGGAACGATCGAAGGTGCAGAAGCTTCTGCAGGAGTATGAATTGTATTTTGAATAAGGTCGACCAGCTCAATTACTTGTCTGGATCGATTTTAAAATAACTCGCCGTCCACGGAATCCGGCAAATAACCTTCATCAGGTGGGCTGCCCTTTTGCGAGGCGGCGGCTACTGCGAGCTCGTCACAGCGTTCGTTTTCCGGGTGGCCGGCGTGACCCTTCACCCATTGCCAGGAGATATCGTGATCCAGACTGGCTTTTAGTAATCGTTGCCAGAGGTCGGCGTTTTTGAGCGGTTTCTTTTTACCCCGGGTCCAGCCTTTCTGTTTCCAACTTTGGATCCAGCCCTTGTCCATCGCGTCGATGACATATTTTGAATCTGAAGTCAGGGTCACGCTACAGGGCTCTTTCAGTGATTCGAGTCCGGCAATCGCCGCCATCAGTTCCATGCGGTTATTGGTGGTGCAGGCGTATCCCTGGCTGAGCTCTTTGCTGTTGCCGTTGAATTTCAGGATAGTCCCGTAACCGCCCGGACCTGGGTTGCCAAGGGACGAGCCGTCGGTAAAAATGGTGATTTGTTTCACGGAAGAAGGCTATAGGCCGGGAATAAGCAGTGGCAGCTCAAAGATCGATGGTGCGGCCCTCTTTGAATGACTGTTCGGCTGCCAATACAATGCGAAGGCTGTTTACGCCGTCGTTCATGTGATCAGTGAGGTCGATGTCTTCATTGATGGCTTTGAGGAAATAGGCCTGTTCCCGTTCACACAAAGCGTCGTGATCCGGCTCGTCTTCAAGGTTGATAATTTCATCGGGCTGGGTGAATTCGTTGTTGTCGTCCAGTTCGGCATGATGCACCCGCAGGGCTTCGGTTTTGGTGTGGGAGTCGACGTTGGAGGATTCTGATTCGCCGCTGGCTTTGTCGGCGACGATGGAAACGCAACCCTTTGGGCCGACCACGTCTTTTACGAAAAAAGCGACTTCACTCATCATTGGCCCCCACCCGGCTTCGTACCATCCGACAGATCCGTTTTCAAAAGTGACCTGCAACTGCCCGTAGTTATACATGCCGTCATTCAATTCATCTGAAAGTCGAGCGCCGATGGCGCTGACACGCACCGGTTTGGATTGGGTCATCTGGCACATCACGTCGACGTAGTGGACCCCGCAGTCAACGATAGGGGACATCGAGTTCATCAGGGCACGGTGGGTGTTCCACATGTCGCCGTGGCTCTGCTGGTTCAGGTTCATGCGCATCACCAATGGGTTACCAAGAGTGCGGGCAATTTCGATGAATTTTATCCACGAAGGGTGATGCCTGAGAATGTAGCCGATGCAGAGTTTTTTATTCAAGCGGGTGGCGGTGTCGACAACTTTTTGCGCTTCCTCAACGGTAGGAGCGAGGGGTTTTTCCAAGAAGACATGAGCTCCGGCTTCCATCGCGGCGATGGCATAAGCGGCGTGAGTCTCCGGGTAGGTGTTGATTGAGACACAGTCGGGCTGGACTGTTTTGAGGGCTTCTTCGTAATCGCCGAAACAGGCGATGTTGCCGCCGAGAGATTCGGCTAATTTTTCGCGGCTTTCGGAACTGCGGGTGACGATGCCGCCAATTTCGAAGCCATCCAGATTGTGATAAGCTCGGGCGTGGGAAGCTCCCATGTTGCCGGCTCCGAGAACGAGTACTTTTTTATTCATGGTTTTTCAGGAGTAATGAGGCAGAAGTTAGAAGGCAGAATGCCGGTGTCAAAGCGGCCTCCACAGAAATCGGATCAACTCAATCCTGCTTGGAATTCCCAAGCTCTTTCTCCACTCGTTCACTCAACCACTGTTTCATCATGCTTTGATAATTCAGGTAACGCGAGCGGGCGATACGTTTGATGCGTGAAAGCATCTGAGGGTCAAAGCGCAGGGTGATGGTAGTGGATTCCCGCACGGTGGGTTTGTGAATCGAAGCGTTCATCAGGTGAGGCTCGATCATGTGATTTTGCCAGAAAGCAGCCTCCTCTTTTTCGTCATCGAAATCGGGTAAATCTTTCCAATCTTGTAAAACTTTCACGGTGGTTTTCGGGTGCTTAGATTAAATATATTCGGCGTTTTTGCGGTCGTAAAAACCGAGCTCTTTATCGTCCATATCACGGACAAAAATAACTCGGCAATTTTTACCATCCGTCCAGAATACGGAGAAGAGAGCGCGTCCGCCTACGGTTTTTGCCAGACAGATGTATCGCACCTCGGCATCAGCCGACTCCTGTTCAGGAATCATGCGGATGGCAAATGGGTCCTCAAAAGATTCCTCGATTTCTCTAGGGCTTACTTTTTTGAGATCAAAATGAACGTCGAGCCAGTCGAACTCCATGCGAATAGGTGATTGTTGAGTGGGAAAGGGTGGTGAAAAAAATCCAGATCGTTCGACTGATTGCTAATTGGCGAACTCCCTGACTATCCGACGGATTCTAATGAAATCATCATATTTCGGAGAGCCGCTCCTGACAAGGTTTATTTATTACTTGAGAGAGCCGTTTCATCGACCTTGTCATTGCCGGAAAGCGAGTTTCCAGATAATTTGATGTTCTTATTGTCCGCTGGGATGGACAGATCCAGGCCGTTCTCCGCTGTGCGTGAAACTCTGCAGTTATTTATAGTGGTATCAATCGTTTTGTTCAGTGCAATGCCGGCAGCATTATCTGTCAGATTGAGCGCATTGAGCAAAAAACCCGAGCAATTATTCAATTGCACGGCTCCAGCCGGATTTTTTGACTTATGGATGGTTGAGCTACTGATCACGCAGTCATTGGAATTCGTAAAAATCAAAGCCGCTGGGCGTTCGAATTGGCGGGGATTGAATGTGTTTCCGGTGACAACGATACGTTCGCTGTTTTTAACAGTTAGGTGATTCGAGGTGGGAGCAAAGAGGGTATTTGAAGCAATAGTTACATCGTGGGCGTGAGTGATATCGATATTGTTCTCGGTATCACTGATCACGTTGCCAGTGATCGTGACAGAATTAATCGGGTAGCTTTCTTTGCCAAGTATTCGGATGTTGGCGCCACCTGGAGCAGCGAAAACGCCCTTCACTTTGGAATAGTTGCCGCTATGTTGAATGGTGCAAGAGGTGATGGTGACTTCGGCAATGGAGTGTTTCCTGTCTCCTTCCGAACCTGAGACATCGAGTAGAATGTTGGCAGCCCTGGTCGGGCTGGAATCGGCTGGCATGTTGCCTTCGATATCGCAGCCGGTGATCTGTAGATTGCGAACATTGCCGTTACGAACCACGATGCCGCCATGGCGATTGTAGCTGATGTGAGAGTTGGATATATTGATTTGGTGGAGATTGACGGCGTCCAGATAAATGCCCATACCGGAGTTTTCATAGAGGTGGCAGTCAGAAATCGTAACGTTGCGGTTACGGTTTACCAGATGAATGCCGTGCAGGCACCAGCGAACCGATACTTGGGAAATGACCGGTTCCATCGTTTGGAAAAGCTCTATGCCGACCGCCTGAGGATGGTTTCCTAGGATTTCGATACCGCTGACGATGGGCATGCGCTCGTTCCAGGTTTTTGGTTTGAAGGATGTTGGCCCGGCGGTGCCCTCGTGAGACCCGATGAATTTGATGGCGGGCCCCGGGCCGTCCATGATGATGGTCACTCCTGCGGAACTGGTTACTTTGGCTGCTCCGTGTTTAGTGAGATCGAACACCAAGGGTTTGGTGATGCGATAAACGCCTGTCTTAACGAAGACCAGATTGCCACCACTCTGATCAATTGTCTGTTGCAATTGCTCAGTGAAATCCGGTAGCGAGGGCAGATCCTTGATCTGATCCGCGGCACTGGGGAAGCTTTTGGGGGTTTTCTTCTCCTGCGCTTGAGTGCTTGTTGTGATAGTTAAGGTTATCAGGGAGACGGCAAGGGCGGTGAGAATGTGACGGGGGTTCATGATGGAAGAGTTTAAGCGCAAGTTTCATAGTCACCCGCCAGAGAGCAGAGTCAAGCGACAGGAAGGGCTGAGGCCAAAAGCACGGCTTTTTGAACAGCGAGGTCGTGTTCGGGAGAAAAGTCCGACTCTTTTTCGCCACGGATAATTTTGGCAAAATCCTGTGCATCGCCGACGTAACGTTGGTAGGGAGGGTCGAACTCGATGGTCTGGTAGCCTTTTCTATATTTCCCCCGGGCTTCTGAAAACGTTACCTTCCCTTCATCGTTGGACGATCCAGGGGTTGGATATGGCAGGTGCCTCCCGTTCCGGCGACTGCAAAATGGCGTCGGGCGAAACCATCGACCTCCAGAGCGGTGGAACGAACAGTGGCTGTGGCGCTGGGGTATTCAAAAACTGCCAGCATGTTGTCCACCAGATCATCATCGGCATTTTTCAAACTCTGACGGGGGAAGGCCGTAACTTTGTCAGGTGCTCCGAGCACGCCGACAGTTAGATCAATCACATGGCAGGCGAGTTCGAACATGATTCCTCCCGGATATTCGGCGATTTGTTTCCGGGCGCCGGCGCTGAGAACCTTGGACATGGTTGTTTGCACTTCAAAAGGGTCTCCCAGCCAACCTCTTTCAAGGAAATTACGCATCAGCATGACCGCAGGGTTGTAGCGATACATGTAACCCATTTGAATTGGCAGTTTTTTCTGTGCGGCTTTTTTTACGATACGTTGATAGTGGGAAAAGCTGGACCCGGCAGGTTTGTCGAGGTGGATTGGAAATCCGGCATCGATGGCTTTTTCAGCGTAGTCCAGTAAGTCGCGGACCTCGGTTTCAATGGCAATGGCCTTGAGGCCGGGCTGGTTGAGTGCTTTTTCGATTGGGAAAAATGGCAGGTCTTTGTAGGTAGGGCTTTTTTTAGCAGCATCGAGGAGTTTGGAGTTGGGCTCGACAATGCCGACGACTTCAAAGTCGGGTGAATTGCGATAGACATTCATTTTGCCCCCGGCATGGGGGTGGCCGGTGCCGATCTGGATGATTTTAAGCTTGGGGCGGGAGCTCTGTGAGAGTCCGGTGATCGCAGGAAAAGCGATAGCGGTCGCCGCCGCTTTTAAAGTGTTTCGACGGGTTGGCATGGCTACGGGTTTAAGGTTTGAAAATTAGGCTTTGATCATTTGATCAAAGAGTTTGCGGTTTTTTGTCATCGCCTTGACGCGGTCTTCTGGTTTGGTCGAAGTTTCAAACAGGCACCAACCATCGTAACCCGTTGAAGCAAAGTTTTTGAAAAGCTTGTCGTAAGGGTAGGGTTTGTAGGTTCCATCCAGCTCGTGAATGTGGCAGGTGGCGCCAAAAGCCGAACGTAGTAGCTTGAGGTTGTGATCAAAGCCGTCACCTTCCATATCCTGCGGGTTGCAGTTCCAGCAAATTTTGGCGTTGGGGTGGTCGGCTATTTGTAAAATTTGAGCCATGATAGCAGGTGGTGCGCATTGGCCATGGACTTCCATTCGCACCTCCTGTCCGATGTCGGCTCCATATTGAGCGACCTCCCGAAAGGTTTTGCCAATTTGCTCCAGAGTTTCTTTCTTATCGACTCCTTTGTGAAAACTATTGGGTTTCACTTTTACTCCACTGCCCCCTATATCGCGACTCAGGTCGAGGA
>JAADHD010000046.1 GCA_013152075.1 Verrucomicrobiota bacterium
ACCCGCTATCGCGGCAGAAGCAGTGGCATCAGCGGCTTATCTAGCACTTACCCTGTATAAGAGGGCCGCTCTACCAATTGAGCTACACTCCGGTGATAAAATTGGTGCATCATCCCGGTGCTGCCCCGGGGTCTCCGGTTTGGAAGACCGGCGTCTTGGCTGTTGGACGAATGACGCATTAAAATTGGAAGTCTCTGTGGGGATTGCACCCACCACACTCCGCTTTGCAGGCGGGCCGGTTCACTAGCTCCGGTCAGAGACTGATTGGATTGGCCGATGGGATTTGCACCCATTCCGCGACTTTCACAGAGTCGAATGCTTACTAATTACAACACGGCCAACGTCTAAATTTATCATTTGGCATATAACATTTAGCATTTGAGAGCCCAGTTTTAGCTTCTCTCAAAAGAGTTGTAACGAATGAGAAAAATGGATCCATGCTAAATCCTAAATCCTAAATGATAAATTTAATGGTTCCCCTGGCAGGTACTGCCCCTGCTTCAGCGGATTAAAAGGCCGCTGCATCACTATTAATGCTTCAAAGGAATCGAAAGTGGCGCCTCATGCCGGTTATGCTCCGACTCAACCTATTCGACAGACAGGCAGGCTACTATTACATCAATGAGGCTTTGAATTTATCATTTAGGATTTGGCATTTATCATTTAAAAATTGCTCAATAGATAGAGGGCTGGACAAGGTCATATATGATCAATGTTATATGCCAAATGATAAATTTAGATGGTGGCTGGTATCGGGAATGCTCCGATCTCTCATCCTCTTCAGGGATGCGCTAATCTATCTCAGCTACCCAGTCTTAGATCTATCTGGTTGTCCCGGCTGGTAACGCTCCAACGTCTTCCGGTTATCAACCGGATGCTCTGCTATTGAGCTACAGGACAATTTAAAATGGCGGAGGCGGAGAGGATCGAACTCCCACGGCCCGTCAGGGTCCATCACGGTTTTCAAGACCGATAAGCACGCCAACCTTGCGCACCTCCTTAAGATGGGATGGACTTTGCGCAGCAGATATCAAAATGATAAATGCTCCTTGTTAAATTCTAAATGAAGTGGCTCGCCCGCATGGTTCCGCCCCATGAACTACGGATTAACAATCCGGTGTGATACTATTTCACCACAAGCGATTTAAAAATGGTAGGCGCTGGTGGTAATGCTCCACTCGTCAGCTTCCGAAATGTTTTGTGACTGCGGGTTTACAGTCCGCGATTCGGAACAACGCCTTTTGTATTTAACAAGGAGCATTTATCATTTATCATAGCTGTGTGATTGGTCCCTGAAGGAAGAGCACACGCGGAAAATGCTAAATGGTGGCAAGCCCTGGTATTGCTCCAGGTCTCCAGGGTTATGAGCCCCGGGTCGAGACTTCTCGGCTTGCGATTTAGTTTCAGGGTAAATGGCAGAGCCGCCAAAGGCGGAAAACATGCTAAATGATCCTTGTTAAATGTTAAATTTAAATGGTCGCGATGGCAGGACTCGCACCTGCTTTCCCGTGTTTCCAAAACACGTAGTTCGACTACTTCACCCTCATCGCGGATTAGTCTCTGAAGAGTATCAGTGACTATAAAAATTTTGGTGGAGGCGACGGGACTTGCACCCGTCACACGCTGCGTGCAAGGCAGCATCGCCTCTATGGAACATGCGCCCCCAAAAATATTGATATCAGAAGGCGGTGGTCAGCGACCAGCGAAGAGGTCACAATTATGAATCTGTCATCTGACCGCTGACTCCCGCCTTCTGAAAATTGGCACGCCGCCCTGGTGCTGCCCCAGGCGCTACAAGTTTTGGAGACTCGTATGCACAAGCTGGTGCGCGGCGTACAATTAAAATATTGAAAAGAAAGGCAGGGAAACCAATGGGTGAACCCAAAAACGAAACGCCCCAGATTACTCGCAGTTCAACCCTCTTGCCTCAGGAGACTAGGCCTGCAGTTGTTTGAGTCTGTTTTGGCGGGTGATGGAGAAAGAGCAGGTGATGTTTCATGCTACAGCAGGAATTTCTGCCGTAAGAGTGTCGCCATGGTAAGCTGCCTTCCATTCAATGAATACCAACGCGTCGGACGACACGTCGGTATAAGAACGAACACCGTTGCCTCATTCTCATGACACAGCCGCAGGTTTTCTCGACGGACGTTTCGGTGTTTAGCAGGCACACCTCCCAGGGGAAGCCTCTCGTTATGTATAAATTTTTATTCATAATAATGAGAGGAAAATTAGTTAGGTTTTCTATCGACTGGCGATAGGAATCCTACAGGTAAGCCTATGGCTTGCCTTGCTTGACCGACTTGTCTTCGATGCTATACTTAACTTGCAGTTGTAAGCAATCGATCTCGATCGGTCTGTTTGCCTCTCATTCGGGTCTGTTGCCAGTTACAGCTGGCAGCAGGCCTTTTTCTTTATGTATTCTTTGTATTTTGCTTTGGCGGGGCATTTTGCCCGGCTATAATGTTTTCTTGTGGTTAATTGTTAATCAATGACTTATAAAATAAAAAACCCTGCTTCCTTTCGGAGAGCAGGGTCCACATAAACTCATTTAGATGATTTTACGTGGACCGCGCCCTCCCGTTGTTATGGTCATAATTCGTATCCATTATCCAGATCGACAAAAGACATAGCGGGGCGGCTTGGTCTGGAGACGCACTGGTCTCCAAACTACGGAAGCTCCGCGTGGTTTTGAATTGATCTGTGGATTGTCTTAATGACATAATTAAATTGCGTGTTTCTCAAGGTTGCATGCTAAGACACATTAGTCAATGCTTTGTTTAAATAAAATGAACAAAATTACAAACTGTAGAAGGGAGATGACGGCTGGGAAAGAAACAGGGAAGAAAAGTTTGAGTCTTTATTTTTAGAAAAAGCGTCTAAGATATAAGCCCATGAAAAAGTATTTCATCATCAGCTCCTGTGTTCTTGTTTTGAATCTATCCGCGTTCGCGGGCAATTGGCCTCAGTGGCGAGGGCCGGACGGCACCAGTTTTGCCAAAGCTGGAAAGTACCCGGCGACATTTTCCAATACTGAAAACGTGCTTTGGAAAGTGAAACTCCCAGGGAAAGGCAGTAGCACCCCTGCAGTATGGGATGATAAGATTTTCGTTACCAGTGGCAACGAGGGGCAGGACGGTATTCAGGCTTACAATTGGGATGGCAAGTTGCTTTGGAGCAAGACGCTTGGCGAAGAGCGCCCCGGTAAACACAAAAATGGCAGTGGTTCGAATCCGTCTCCCATTACTGATGGGAAAAATATTTTTGTCTATTACAAGAGTGGGACGGTGGCGTCATTGACTCTTGATGGAAAGTTGAACTGGAAAATCAATCTCCAGGAAAAATATGGAGAAGACACTTTGTGGTGGGATTTGGGATCTTCTCCCGCTTTCACTGGGGATAACATTGTCATTCCAGTGATGCAGGAAGGGGAGTCGTATGTGGTGGCTCTGAAACAGAGCGATGGAAGTGTTGCCTGGAAAGTAGATCGCACGTTTAAGGTGCAGAAAGAAACCGGACAGTCTTACACCACGCCCTATGTGACAAAAATCGATGGTAAGGAAACTATCGTTATATGGGGAGCCGACCGTCTCACGGGCCATGACCCTGAGAACGGCAAGACTCTTTGGACCTGCGGAGGATTCAATCCGGAAGACAAGCCCATGTGGCGAGTCATTGCGTCCCCGGCTTTCACCGATGGCATTGCGGTGATCCCCTTTGGTCGGACCAAATTTTGTGCAGGAGTAAAGCTCGGCGGCAGCGGTGATATCACAAAAACCGCACGCCTTTGGGAGCGCAAAGATTTAGGGGCGGATTGTCCAACTCCGGTGGCCCGGGACGGCAAAGCCTATATTCTTTCCGATCGAGGCCAGATCAATTGCGTCGATGCCAAAACCGGTAAGGATCTTTGGAAGGGAGAAATTCCACGCGCGAGTTCAAAGTATTATTCGTCCCCAATTCTTGCTGGAGACTTGCTCTATTGCGCAAGGGAAGACGGAGTGGTAGCTGTCGTCAGAGTGAGCGACAGCGGCATGGAAGTTCTCGCGCAGAATGTAATGGGCGAACGCGTGGCCGCTGCACCAGTGCCGATCAATGACAAGCTTCTAATCCGGGGCGTTGAGCATTTATTCTGTCTGGGCGCGAATCAGTAATATTAACATGGTCAAATGGGGAACAGTTTTGTAAACTGTTTGCGAAGGAGTGTTTGGAATACTCGCTGAACTCTTAACATTAAGTATAGGGGATTATGACAATAGAAACACTTACAGAACTTCTTGGCTGGGTCACCATCATCAATATGGGATTGCTGATGGTATCAACCGTAATGATTCTTCTGATGAAGGGTGTGGCCATTAAAATGCATTCCAAAATGTTCGCCATTGAAGAAAAAGATCTGAACCGGATGTATTTTCAATACCTTGGTAATTTTAAAATTTTGGTAATCGTATTCAATCTCACACCATACATTGCGTTGAAAATTATAGCTTAATTGACTGCTTTGATTGCCCAAAGTCGATCGGCTTCTTGCCAAGACCGGAGGATCATTTGATAACGCCCATGTCATGGGAGCCTTAATCGTTATACTGTTTACCATCGTCGCCTTTCTGGTATTGGCTTTGTTGGTCATTACCTTCAGGGAATTCATCTGCCTGCTGACCTATTTGTGGAAAAAAGCAGCTTTAGTTGGGTTTTATATTTTCCTGGCAATTGCCGGGTATTATGGAGCAAAGTATTATCTGGATGCCATGTCTGCGGGAGCGATTGGCATTTTGGTCGTTTTTATTTTAAATGTATTCAGCTATAGGGCTTATCGGCAGACCTATCACGAATTATTGGCTCAGCAGGGTTTGGGAAGCAGCAAACGTATTGGACGCAAGAAATTGCTGGAGGTCTATCGTCTGGGAGGGAAGCCGGCTGATCGTTGTCAGCTCTGCAACGAGCAGGGCTTGACCCTTGATATACATCATATTGTGCCTCTTTCAGAGGGCGGGAATAACGAGTTCCCAAACTTGCAATTGTTGTGTCCAAATTGTCATCGCAGGGAGCATGATGAAATGAGGCTGTCTGGCTAAAGGTGTACCCGGTTTGCGTGAAACGATGCAACTTGACAGGCGTGCGATTCATCACATGTTAAAGCCAAGATTCCCAATACACCCTGAGAGTAATAAACTCGCAAAATGAATTTGTCCGAACTACTCGAATCTTTGACTGGCGATGAAAGAAATTTCATCGCGGGATTGGATCATGGGGATGATCGTGTGGAGCATAGGGAGCAATTGGACATTGTAATCTCGAATAAGGGAACCATAGATGCTGAAGATCAGTTGTGGTATCCATACTCAGTTATTGAGATGGGAAAGAACGTGCTGTATCCAGGGCATGATCGTGAATTTGCTGCATGCGTGGGAATCGTGTTGCACAATGTGCTGGAGGGGGCGGACAAAATGAATAATGTTGCGCAAATTATCGCAATGTTTTCTCATCAAATATCGACCTTGTCTGAGGATTTGCGAGATATGATCAATGGTTTCGTTCAGATCAAGGATGATATGTTGGAAACCAGACGGATTCAGCTCAGGGCTCCGAAAATCGATAAACCGGATTAGTCTGAAGTGGCAAAATCCGATGGGGCCTCCCGTCTAAAATAGACTTTTCACGTCATAGAGATCATTCGGATCTTATTTTTTAAATTGCGCCTTACAAATAGGCTGTTTGCGAAAGAGGCTCGACAATATAGGTCTATATCGGCAAGTTTTGGAGCGGGATACGATTCGCCCGCAGATCTCCATCCGTGACAGGCAGGCATTCGACTGTCGATTGATCAGCGGGAATCTGTAAGTATATTTCAGCAACTCAATTATGGAAGCTCATAGCAATCAATTTTCGCGTAGAGGTTTTGTGAAATCGGTGGCGGCTGGAACGGCTCTTTCCAGTGGTATTGCACCCAGTCCAATATTTGGCCAGAGCGGAGACCCTGCATCACAATCAAGAGTATTGACGAGCAGTCAGCCGGTTGATGTTCGACGTTATCCAATATACCGGGCTGAGGGAACTCACCGGGAACTAGGGCGGCAGCATGGCGAGCAAGCGAAGGAACATATATTGGCTCATCTCGATTTGCTGAGGGTGAAAACGAAGCTCTCTGATGAGAAATTGAAAAGCCGGGCGATGCAATTCCAGCCCTTGTTCAAAAAATATTGCCCTCACCTCATTGATGAGATCAAGGGGCTTGGAGAAGGTTGCGGTATTTCTTATGCCGAAGCGCTCGCGACCAATATCCGGGGCGGGCTGAACAGCACCATGGACGGAGCTTGCACGACCTATGCCATTTCTGGGCGAGGCACAGTGGATGGAGAAATCCTTTCAGGCCAGAATGCAGACATATCACTGACCGAAATTGATCTTGCCTACGTGTTGCATTTAAAACCAAAGAATAAACCCCAGATTTTGATTTGGACTTTTGGAGGAATGATAGGATACCACGGCATGAATAGTAGTGGGATTGGTGCCTTCGCCAATGCGCTTGGCGGTGGTCCTGGGCCCAAGTATGGCATGACACATTATCCAGCCAAACGCCTGATACTCGAATGCTCCAATTTGGATGAAGTCGAGCAAGTAACCAAGCGCGTGCCATTGGCCTCGAATGGCAATTACATGCTGAATGACCGGAAGAAGATTCTGAATATTGAATGGACAACGGACGGCCCAAAACGGATCATCGATGAGGGCCGGGGTTTTCTTGCTCACACGAATCATTTTGTCTGTTCGGAGTATGCCACGCCTGAAAATTATGCGCGTTCTTTAAAGGATTCCTTTCCGAGATTGGAACGGATGAATCAATTGATTCAATCACGTTTTGGTAAACTGGGAGTGAAAGACCTGAAATCTTTTCTTAAGGACAGTGACAACAGTCCCCATGGCATTTGCCGTTCTGATGTTAAAAACTCCAGTATCACAACAGCTTCTATTATTTCCGAGCCGGCTAAACGTCAAATGCATGTAGCTGTTGGCTACGAGCAGGGAACGCCTTTTGAATTGTATCAAATGGATGATTGATGTGGTGGGAGGATGGGCTTCTCGGTATTTTACTGAAAAAAGTTGTCGGAATTGGAAGATCTGCCTTGTTCCGGATTGAATTTTTTTATAAAAAACGCAATGAATTTAGAATTTGTGCTTTGGGGCAATGTGTTTTTACTGGTTATTTACGGGTAATGCTTTTGGGTAAATATATGAATATCGAGGAGCCGCCATTTATTTCCTGTCAGCGTTGTGTCGGGATAGGTTACATGAAATTGAGTAAGGATGCCTGAACCGATAAAAATCACGATCGCCCGCGAAAAATTTGACTTGGACGTAGGATTTACATCGTCCGATCTAAAGTCAACTTATCGCTGCCTTGCACAAATTTTCCATCCGGATCGTTTTGATACTGTCGAAAATTGGAAAGTCCACAAACATGCGGAGAAGGAGTTAAAAAGCATAAACTCGAATTACAAGTTGCTCCAAGACTGGCTGGCCCAACAATGCCAAAGGGCGGCAGATAAGTCGCATGCTAAATCACAAAGAAAGCCTAATTTATCACCTAAGAGAAAGAGGAAACGTAATCAATCCAAGCCGCATGTACGATCCAGGAACGGGCAGGCGAACAGCAAATCGCATGTATCAACATTTTCCAGGGAGCACTCGGGGGATGAGAAAATGCACGCGGGAAAAGTTTTAATACTGGGCGTCTTGTTTGTTATGGCAATCGTAATGCTAGGGATCATCGCCTTTTGGGAGTTTCCGATTTATCAAAAGCTTCCCAACTACACGCCTCCCCCGCCGCTGCCTCGAGACAAACTCCTTCCGTCGAAACAAAAGCTTCCTGATCACATTCCGAATTTTGACAAATTAGACCCGCATGCAAAGGCGGTCGCTTTAGTTCCGATGCGGGACTGGTTAGAGCGGGACGGTTATTTTTTCATCGCAGAACTTGTCTCCATTCACCTCGATGGAGACAAATACTATTGGGGAGTATTCAGACGACGAACCGGGGAGGAAAAATACTTAAGGATCAATGAATTATCAGACGATGATGCTGAGGTTGTCAGGCGGGAAGTGATTGCAAAAGGGATCTTCAAGCCG
>JAADHD010000057.1 GCA_013152075.1 Verrucomicrobiota bacterium
CTTTGGTGTTGGTCGACATGGAGCCGTTGGCGAGGACGAAGCCAGCCACGCCGTGCTCGGAGAGCTTGGAGACCATGTGGAGAATCCAGGCGTAGTTGGCATTGCCGGTGGGCGGGGTGTCGTAGCCGTTCCAGCGTCCGTCGTGGACGAGCTCGTCGGCGGCCCGCCAGTCCTTCAGGTTGAAGGGAGGATTGGCCATGATGTAGTCGGCCTTCAGGTCGGGGTGTTGATCCTTAAAAAAAGTATCGGCAGGGACTTCGCCGAGGTTGGCCGAGAGCCCGCGCACGGCGAGGTTCATCTTGGCCAGCTTGTAGGTGGTGGCGGTGAACTCCTGCCCGTAAACCGAAATGTCCTTGGTGTTGCCGTGGTGGCTCTCCACAAACTTGAGCGACTGCACGAACATGCCGCCCGAGCCGCAACAGGGGTCGTAGATCTTGCCCTTGTAGGGCTCGATCATTTCGGCGATCAGATTGACGATGCACTTCGGGGTATAGAACTCGCCCCCCAGCTTGCCCTCGGAGGCGGCGAACTTGCCGAGGAAGTATTCATAGCCCCGGCCGACGGTGTCCTCCTCCTTGTCGCCGACGGTGTCGATGTTGTTGATGGCATCGATGAGGGCGGAGAGCTTGCTGCCATCCAGCCCGAGGCGGGAGAAGTAGTTGTCTGGCAAGGCACCCTTGAGCGAGGCATTGCTCTTCTCCACCGCGGTGAGGGCGGAGTCGATCTTGATCGCGATGTCGCCCTGCTTGGCATGCTGCTGGATGTAGGACCAGCGAGAGGTCTCCGGCAGATAGAAGACATTCTGCATGGTGTAGAACTCCACCATGTCGACGTATTTCTCCTTGCCCTCCGCGAGCAGCTCCGCGCGGCGTTCCTCGAACTTGTCCGAAACGAACTTGAGGAAGATCAGCGAGAGCACGACGTGTTTGTATTCCGCTGACTCGACACTACCCCGCAGTTTGGTGGCGGTGTCCCAAAGGGATTCCTCGAAGGATTTCGGTTGCTTGGCGGAAGTCTTCTTCTTTGCTGACATATAAATATTAACTAGTGTTGAGCTGCACCCATCCTGGGAAATGGATATTTATCGCCCCGCCAGCTCAAACTGGACATTAATCGTTTCACTGGCGGCGGCTTCGGGAGTCAAAGGGTAGAGTTGGTGGGAGAAAGGTAGTCTACCTATAGGGATAGCCTCTATATGGCAAGGATAACGCTCACTTTTACAACGGAATTGAAATCAAATCTTTCAAACAATTTGTAGGGGTATTACAACAAGGCACGAAGGAAAAGGAACGAACCGTGATTAATACCGCAGACCATATTATTGTCGTGTTGGACAATAAAGGTCTTACAAAAGCAGATACGGGGATTCTCAAGCGCTACAGCATACCCGCGCAGTATTCGGCGGACGTGGCTGGATGGCTATCCGAGTGAGTATTAATATCATGCATTATCGCTGACTACCAGGCAGCGTATCAAACGACAATTAGAATTGCGCGAGTAATCACGGCCACTTCACAGCAAAGCTTTCCCACAGTGTCGATGATACATCGACATCCAGTCGTTTACGCAACTTCTGTTCCGACCTGCGCTTATTAGACCAGTCTTCACGCAATTGAGTCCGGGTCTTCTTCGCACGATCATACCCGAGAGGCATTACAATTTTTCTCTTAGCTCAAACTAAAAAACATCTCCCTCCAACTATTAGGGGATAATGAAGTGGGCCCACCTGGGATCGAACCAGGGACCAAGGGATTATGAGTCCCCTGCTCTAACCGCTGAGCTATAGGCCCTGAAAAATCGCCGGAGTAAATTACCGGCGACCATCAAGGCGCCGAATATAGCGGAGGCTTCTCACCTCGCAAGCGGTGTCCTGCTCATTCTTGCGATTTTAGTATTTTGTCGATTTAAGCCCTTTCTGACAATAAGCGGTTGACCAGAACGTCATTTCAGCCTATTCGTGAACGCCTTTTTCATCGGGCTTTCATCCACGTCAGCGAACGGGGAAAAAGCAGTCCATGATGAGATCATAATTTTCGAACATTCCATTTTTCCAACCTGATAATACCATGCGCACACGTAGAAAATACCTTAAAACGCATTTGACCCGCCCTCGTAAAAGCGGTGCAGCAAAAACACGTCGCCGCCTTGAGCAGCGCAGACGTCTGGTTGCTCTCGGTATGGATGAAGCCGCTGTCAATCGCCTCAATACCCGTGAGGTGCTCGACAAACTCAAACGCCCGGCCAAAGTCGCCGCGGAGTTTGCTACCGCCTAATTCCGAAATACTGGCTGCACGCCAAGTATTAACCCGACATTTTGGCACCTTTGTGCCTGCAATACAGCCGCAATCTCGCCGGATTCAGGCCGCTGTACCCTGATTATACCCTGCTGCCTGGCGGATTCGTCTCTTATCCGGAGGTTTCCAACAAGACCTACTGGCAAAACTCCGTAGAAAAACCCTGCAGAATTACTCAACTTAGTTTGAACCAAATCGGCATTAGGCCTTCTAAAACCTAATGCTGTCGATTCTCAGTTCTGATTCAGGAAAATTCTGCGACGGGGTGTCCCGACGGAACTTCCTGAGAATTGGCGGATTGGGCCTGGGGGGCATGGCTTTGCCTGACCTCCTGCGCGCCGAGTCCGGTGGCTCTTCATCCCCTGCCAGCAAGGGCCACAAGGCGGTTATCATGATTTTTCTACCGGGTGGCCCCTCCCACCAGGATATGTGGGATATCAAAACCGACGCCCCCTCGGAGGTGCGCGGTGAATTCCGGGCGATCAAAACCAATGTACCCGGAATCCAGATCGGCGAGTTATTTCCAAAAATCGCCGGAATGGCGGACAAATTCACCTTCGTCCGCTCTATGGTCGGAGCTTTTGGCGGCCATGATGCCATTCAATGCCTCACTGGCCGCACCCCGCGCAAGGCTCCTTCAGGTGGTTGGCCTAGCATGGGTGCGGTGTTGTCCAAAATGGAAGGCTCCGTGAATGCCACCTGCCCACCTTTTGTCGGCCTGTCCCCCAAATGCGGACATGATGAATGGGGCAATCCGGGACCTGCCGGTTTCCTTGGGCCTGCTCACTCCCCTTTCACTCCTTACCGCGGTGGCGGCAAAGAAGATGTGGTGCTGCAAGGAGTCACTCTCGACCGACTTTCCGACCGGAAAACCTTGCTCGCCAGTTTCGATAAATTCCGCCGCGACGTGGACAATTCCGGCATGATGAAAGGCATGGACAGCTTTCACGAGCAAGCCTTTGGGGTCCTCACTTCAAGCCAGCTAGCCGCTGCCTTGGACATCAGCAAGGAAGACCCTAAAACCATCGAACGTTATGGCAAGGGAACGGAAAAACTCACCGCCGATGGTTGCTGGAAACGACTCGATCAATTTCTCATGGCGCGCCGCCTGGTGGAAGCCGGTGCCCGCTGCGTGACGCTTGGTTTTAGTCGCTGGGATTGGCACAGCGGCAATTTCAATCGAGCACGAACAGATTTCCCTCTGCTCGACCAAGGCGTCAGCACACTGGTTCAGGATCTGCATGACCGCGGGCTCGACAAAGACGTATCAGTGGTCGTCTGGGGCGAATTTGGTAGAACCCCGAAGATCAATAAAAATGCCGGTCGTGATCACTGGCCGCGAGTTTCCTGTGCGCTACTTGCTGGCGGCGGCATGAACCATGGCCAGGTCATCGGAGCCACCGACCGACTGGGCGGAGAAGCCGTCGAACGTCCGGTTCATTTCCAGGAAGTCTTTTCCACTCTTTATCACAACGTCGGCATCGATGCGCGCAGAACCACAGTGGAGGACCTCGGCGGACGCCCTCGATACCTAGTCGATGACCTCTATCCCCCCATGCCAGAACTCATTTCCTAAGCCTCATTCCCATATGATCAAACTTATAAACACCTGTATTTTGTTACCAATCCTGTTGTTGACAAATATTCAAGCCGCCGAACCCTCCTCCAAGGCTCCAGTCGCAGCCGCAAAGCCTACGGAAAAGCTTACCATTCTGGGTAGAGCCGGTAGCGACACCATCCATTTGCTCGGCCCGGACGCCAAACAGCAAATGGTTGTCACTCTTGATACGACTACCGCCCCCGGCGCCCAACTTGTCCCCAACCAGGATGTCACCACCAAGGCCAAAATCGAAATCATCCCTGCCGGCATTGTTTCCATCGATGCCAGCGGTTACATCACTCCTCTGGCCAACGGCACAGCGACGATCATCGCGCGTTACAATGACCTTCCACTTGCAGACAAAGTTGTCACCGTGGAAAAATTTGAAAGCCATCAACCCATCAGCTTTCCTAATGACGTGGTTCCGATCCTGACACGTAATGATTGCAACACCGGTGGTTGTCATGGAAAATCCGGCGGCCAGAATAATTTCCGCCTTTCTCTGCTCGGTTACGAACCTGAAAAAGATTTTGAATTCCTCGTCAGCGAAAGCCGCGGACGACGCCTCTTCCCCGCAGCTCCGGAACACAGCCTACTCTTAATGAAAGCCAATGGTGACACCCCTCACGGCGGCGGCGCTCGCATGGACTCGACATCGGATGAATACAAACTCATCGTAAGGTGGATCAAAAACGGCATGTCCTACGGACCGGAAAACGATGCGAAAGTTGATCACATCGAAGTCCTTCCTCATGAAAGGTTGGTCAAGCCAGGGTCCAAACAGCAACTGTCCGTTACCGCTTTTTTCAGCGACGGCAGCAACCGCGACATCACTCATCTGGCCCTTTACGAATCCAACCAGCCGGATATGTCCAGTGTTGATGAAACCGGCCTGATCAAATTCGAAAAACAATCTGGCACCACTTCGATCATGGTGCGTTTCCAGGAATATGTGGACATCTTCAACGCCACCATCCCTCTGGGCGCCAAAATGCCGCCGCTGCCCAAACCGGTGAATTTCATCGACGAGCAAATTTTCACCCAACTGCAACTGCTCGGTATGCCGCCTTCAGAAAATAGTGACGACGCCACTTTTCTCCGTCGAGTGACGGTCGATATCGCCGGTCGACTCCCCACCCTTGATGAAGCCAAAAACTTCCTCGCTTCTAAAAACTCAAAAAAAAGAGAAGTCGTTATCAATGCTCTGCTCGACAGCCCGGACTACGCGGATCATTTTGCCGGAAAGTGGGCCGCTATTCTGCGCAACAAACGGACCACTGAAGGGCACCGAAGAGGCACCTACCTGTTTCATTCCTGGATCCGCGACAGCCTGATGCAGAACAAACCCTACAATGAGTTTATCTCCGAGATCCTCACCGCTTCCGGCGAAATAGGACAAAACCCACCGGTCGCTTGGTACCGTGCTGTGAAGGATGAGAAAAGCCAGATGCAGGATGTCGCGCAAATGCTGCTCGGCATTCGTATCCAATGCGCCCAGTGCCATCACCATCCTTACGAAAAGTGGAGCCAGGACGACTACTACAGTTTCTCCGCATTTTTCTCGACCTTGTCGCGCAAGAAAGGCGAGCAACCAGGCGAAGAAATTATCTTTAACAAGAGAGCCGTTGCCGGTAGCACCAATCCAAATACCAAAGAGAGACTGAAACCCACTCCCCTCGATGGAGAAGCTCCTGAACTTGCTCTGGGCGATGATCCCCGGATTGAGTTGAGCCGCTGGTTAACAGATAAAAAGAATCCCTTTTTCTCCAAAATGCTGGTCAACCGCTATTGGAAACATTTTTTCTCACGCGGACTGGTCGAACCCGAAGATGATATTCGCGTCACTAACCCTGCAACTCACCCTAAATTACTCGCACAGTTGACTAAAAGTTTCACTGACAGCAATTTTGACATGAAGCAACTCATTCGAACGATCTGCAACAGCCGCACCTATCAATTGAGTGCTGCGCCAAACGAGCACAACGCCACCGACACTCAGAACTACTCCCGCTATTATCCCAAGCGCCTGCAGGCGGAAGTCTTACTGGATTCCATCAACGATGTTTCATCTACCGCCAACGCTTTTAAAGGTCAGATCAAAGGAGTGCGGGCCATTGCTCTGCCTGACGACAAGTTCAACGGGCAATCGTATTTCCTGACCGTATTCGGCAGACCTGAAATGGACAGCGCCTGTGAATGTGAGCGCACTCAGGATGCCAACCTTGCTCAAAGCCTGCACCTGATCAATGGCCAGACCTTGCAGAAAAAACTGGCTGACGCTTCAGGCAGAGCTTCGCTGCTGGCAAAAGCCAAAGACCGTTCCGACGACGACCGTATTGCTGAGATTTATCTCTATGCCCTGTCTCGCTCACCGAAAACCGAAGAGCTGACAGCCGCCAAAGCCCATCTGGCCAAAAAACGCAAACAGTCGACCGATGACCCCAAAAAGATGCCGGCAGAAAAGGCAGAACAAGAATCCTTCGAAGACATCTTGTGGGCCTTGATCAATACCAAAGAGTTTCTCTTCAATCATTGATCCGAATATTTCTCTCAACTACATCCCCCAAAGATAACGATGATTTTTCGCGCCAATTACGCAAGCGTTCTGTTACTTTTGCTGACGACCATAGCGGGTACCCACCCCATGAAAGCTCAGCTCCCCTCAGCCGAGTTGCACACCCTCTACCCAGCCATCGCAGCCGCGGGAACCAGTGTCGAAGTCGATATAGTCGGCACCAATCTGGATGAACTGAAGGGCCTTCAGTTTTCGGATTCGCGCATTCAGGCGAAACCCGTCATGTTACCCGCCGACGACTTCTATCCCATCCGTCAAAAGGGCAATCGTTTCACTATTACAGTTCCGGCTGATCTCAAACCAGGAATCTACGAAGTCCGCACCAAGGGGTATTTCGGACTATCTACAGCTCGCCCTTTTGTCGTCGCAGCTGCAAAAAACAAGATCATAGTAGAATCGGGAGTTCACTCGAACCCCGAAAAAGCCATCCAGATTGGCCTTGAGCAAACGGTCACCGGACGCTCGGATGCCGATCTTGTTGATTATTATAAATTCACCGCTAAAAAAGGTCAGCGCCTGCTCATCCACTGTCAGGCGGAACGGCTCGATTCGAGAATGGACGGCCTGCTGGTTCTTCTCGACAAAAATGGCAAACAGATCGAAAAAAACCAAAACCATTTTGGACGAGACCCGATGATCGACTTCTCCCCGACGGCTGATGGTGAGTATTTCCTGGGAGTCTCCGATGCACTCTATCGTGGGGGCGCTCAATACCACTACCAGATCAGTCTGAGCGCCAAACCGCTTATTGATTTCATCTTCCCACCCGCAGGAGTTCCTGGCAGCAAAGGCAAGTTCACACTTTACGGTCGTAATCTTCCCGGTGGCAGCTTGAATGCCAATCAAACCCTGGACGGCGCCGCACTCGAAAGCCTCAGCGTGGAAATTCAAATTCCCGCCAAGACAGAAAGCCCGATCGCAGCTTTCCATCCCGGCAAACCACTCGCGGGAATACTTCCCGGATTTGATTACCACTTCAAAAACTCCAACACCATCCGCATTGGCTTCGCCGAGTCGCCCGTTGTTCACAAAGACGCCAAAACACCCGTGCAAAAGGTCTCAACGCCCGTCGAAATCGCCGGACAGTTTGATTCAAAGATTGCAGGTGATCGTTATCGTTTCACGGCAAAAAAGGGCGTCACCTATTGGGTAGAGGCGATCAGTAATCGAATGGGCTCTGCTACCGACCCTTATCTTCTCGTTGAAAAAATCACCAAACCCGCAAAGGGAGACGAAATCTACACCAAGGTTGCCGAAAAAGATGACCCGGCAGCAGTACCCAATGACACGCTAAATTTACTAGGCAGGGACAGCGGCTTGCTTTTCACTGCTGACCAGGATGGCGATTACCAGGTAAGCATCGTCAATCAATACAAAAATGCTGATCTGTCCCGCATCTACCGTCTCGCCATCCGCGCTGCCAAACCTGATTTTCAAATCATTGCCGTATCTGAACGCGACTACATAGAAGCCAGACAATCCTACCCTGCCGCGGCCCTGCTACGACAAGGCGGTAATTACGCCCTGCGTCTCATCACCTCTCGCAGAGATGGATACGATGGCGGCATCACCGTCACCGCGAGCGGACTCCCCAAAGGGGTCACC
>JAADHD010000178.1 GCA_013152075.1 Verrucomicrobiota bacterium
CGGCTCGCACGTCCGAGATTTGGAAGAGGCGGACGACCGGGCCGGTCATCCTTAGCGGGTAAGTGTGCGAACTTAATCTTTCTGAGCCTTGTGTCTCGCCATTACCGCTCGGAAGGTATTGTCCTTGGCTCCGGCAGTGGATGAAGGGTCTTTGAGGAAGAGGCTGAGAGTCCAGGTGAAGATCATGGCGAGGCTGAAGCCGATGGGCCAGAACCAGACGGCGAACCAGTGGGGGTTGGCGATCATGAGGTAGATGGTGAGGGCGGTGGCTGAGAAAATGCCGACAAGGACTCCGCGGGTGCTGACTCGTGGGGAAAAGAAGGCGAGCACAAATACGGCGAGTAGGGGGCCGCCGAATCCGGAGGTCAATAATTTGCCGACGGTGAAGACGTCGCCCAGGTTGCGGACCATGCAGGCGAGGGTCACGGCGATAATGCCGATGAGGACGACTAGGGTACGGATGAATTTGACATCGTCCTTGTCGTTTTCGGGTTTCCATGCAGGTTTCAGGCGGTCACGGAAGTCGACGATTAAAACGGTGGTGACGGAGTGGATGCCGGAATCAATACTCGACATGATGGCTGCCATGAGCGCGGCAAGAAAGAGACCGGAAAGGCCGGGAGGGAAATGAAGCTCGACAAAACGTGGCAGGGCCTGGTCGTCTAGCTTGAGGGCGAGCATGTCTTCCCGAACGGATTCGGGGTGCGCTTCGTAATAGGATGCGATGTTTTCTGCGCTGGGATTTTTTTTGGTAGCGGCGCTGAACCCAGCTCGTTCTTGCATGGATTTGGGCCAGTCTTCGCTGGGCAGGGAGCTGAGTTTTTTACTGACCACTGGCACCAGTTCCTGTGGGTGTTTATCAAAATTAACATGCAGGGCCATGCCGATGAACAGCAGGGAGGGCATGATCAGCCACATGCCGCCGAGGTTGAGAAGGGCTCCGCGTTGTGCGGTTTTTTCTGACTTCGCAGAGATGTATCGTTGCACCGCGACCTGATCGGCTCCGAAAGCGGAAAGCGCTTCGAGAAAGATTCCGGTGAGCACAGCCCAGCTGCCGAATTTTAACACCATCGAGGGGGTGAAGTCGAAGAGGACTTTTTCACGCCCTTCGAAATAGGATTCGACGATGCCGCTGGCGCCGCCGGTTTCTTCCGGTGAGATCAGGATGATGACCACCAGAATGATGGTGACCGCAAATACAAAAAACTGAACCACATCGGTCCACATGACGGCGCGCAAGCCTCCCATCATGGTGTAGAGAACGGAAACGCTGCCGAGGGCAATGATGACGTGAACCTGATCAAACCCGGAAACACTGGCCATGACCAGAGAAGCGGCGTAGGTGGCGGAGGCCATCCAGGCGATGCGCAACAGCACAAAAAGTCCGCTGGCCAGGCAGCGAACGGAGACGTGGAATCGGCGTTCGAGGTATTCGTAGGCGGTCGGGCATTCCAGGCGGCGGAACATGGGAATGAAGACATACATGATGAAGGGGGTCATCGCGGTGAATGAGATCAGGGCGATGGCCAGGGTCAGGCCGGTGCCGTAGGCGGCGGAGGGGAACATTACGAAGCTGTTGGAGGAAAATAGCGTGGCCATCACGCTGAGGCCGACGGCCATGACGCCCATTGAGCCGCTGGCGGCGAAGTATTCCTTACGGGATTGGTGGCGGCCGAAGTAGACTCCCATACCGACGATGAAAGCGAGGTAGATGAGGATGACGAGGTAGTCGAGGAAATGCATGGGGAGAGGGGGATTAGGAATTAAGAATTAGGAATTAGGAATCGGGAAATCAGGAGGGAGGAGGGGAATATCCAATATCGAACAAGGAATGTCGAAGTTTTGAAGTGGGGGAAGGGGAGCTGTCTCTGGCGAGCGAAGGAGTTTGGCCTACCGCTTGTAATTGATAGCAATAGACAATGGGTAAAACAATGGAAAATTAAAATATGAAGTATCTGATCTCGAGGATTTTTGCTGTTTTGGCTTGGTGCCTGGTGGCGGCGTTTTGTTTGAAGGTGGATGCGCAGAATGAGGTGCCGGTGGTTTCGGATGTTGAGGGGCAGCCGTTGGGGGCGAATGTGAAGCGCTTGATCTCGGCGTTGGAATATTTGGGGGCACCGTTATCAGAGGAGGTGTCGAGGGGGTTAAAAAAAGCGGCTGATGATCGTGATGCGGAAAAGGTGCAGCAGGTTCTGGATAAAGAAGTGTTGTTTGTGGTGGATCTGAATCCGGAGGTCAGGGTAAAGGTCAGGCGTGGGCCGGGTAAGGCGGTTTTGCAACAAGGGGGATTTACTCCATTTTTGGTGAAGGTGATTAATGGCAGCACGGTGGCCGGTCGGCTGCAGATTGTATCACCGCAGGCGGGCGCGGTTTATTCGGGCGCGGCGATCTCGACTTTGAAGCGCATGGCGCAGACGGAGTTGAATGACAATGAAAACAAGAAGGGAGCGGCGGATCGGTTTCTCGACGTGGAGATGTTTCGCTCACCGCCAATGACGGATGGCTTGAGCGGATTGAGAGTGGAGTATGCGATCGCCTTGATCTACAGCAGCGAGTCGGGCAAGCGTGAAGCGACGATTGGTTTTGATGTGGGGGCGGGGACGCAGGATCTTGGTTTTCGTGGAGAGGTTCCGGTTTTGTTTGATATCAAAAAGGCATCTTTGGTGAAGCTGACGATTAAAGATGCGGATGGACAGCCGACGAGCGCTCGATTGATTTTTCGTGACAAACAAGGTCACGTTTATCCATCCCAGGCCAAACGCCTGGCGCCGGATTTGTTTTTCCAGCCGCAGATCTATCGTCACAGTGGTGAGGTGGTATTGTTGCCGCCGGGTGAATTGAGTGTTGAGTATTGTCGTGGGCCGGAATACGAGGTGCTGAAAAAAGACATCGAGATTGCGCCGGGGGAACAGATGGATCTTGAGCTTTCCTTGAAGCGTTGGGTGGATCCGATGAAGTATGGTTTTTACTGTGGTGATCATCATATTCACGCGGCGGGATGTGCGCATTACACCAGTCCTTCCGAGGGGGTGACGCCGAAAGATGTTTTTCTGCAGGTGAAAGGAGAGGGATTGAATGTGGGCTGTATTTTGACCTGGGGTTATGGATGGGAATATCAGCGCGCGTTTTTTTCGCCCGAGGCAGACAAGCTCAGTGAGCCACTGACATTGATCAAATATGACCTGGAGGTTAGCGGATTTGGTTCGGCGGCGATGGGGCATGTGTGTTTGTTGAATTTGAAGGATCAGGTTTACCCCGGCACCGAGGGCAATATGAAAGGCTGGCCGACCTGGACGGTTCCGGTCTTGCGTTGGTGCAAGGAGCAGGGTGGGGTCACGGGTTATCCGCATTCATCACTGCGCATCAATCCCGAAACTTCGGCGAAGGAAACGATGTTGGCTCTTGATAAGAATAAAGACGGACTGCTCAGTAAAAAGGAAGTGGAGGGGGATGTGTTGCCGGCGGCTTTTGAAAAAATCGACAGTGATAAAAGTCAGGCGCTGTCGGAAAGGGAATTGCTTTTCACGACTAATGAAGTGTTGGATCAATTGCCCAATCTTGCGATTCCGGCGATGATGGGAGGCGGAGCGTTGGAAATCTTTGTCAGCACGACGGAAGGGGTTTGTGATTTTATTTCTGCGATGGATACGGATCGAATCGGGGAGTGGAACACTTGGTACCACCTGATGAACTCTGGATTCTCGATGAAAGTGAGCGGGGAGACGGATTACCCCTGCATGAGTAGCCGTCGGGTGGGGAAGGGGCGGGTGTATGTGCAGCTGGGTGAGTTGAAGGAGCTGAAATTCGAGGATTGGATTCGCGGAGTTGAGAAAGGTCAGTCTTATGTTTCTGATGGTTACGCGCATGCCTTGAAGTTTAGCGTGAATGGTGAAATGCCTGGCAGAATCGATGTTGAGCTGGGTGAAGCTGGAACGGTTCAAGTTGAGGCGACGGTTTCTTTTGCGTCGGAGTTGCCCAAGGCGGTTGCCTATGGGCAGATCACGCCTGCTGCCGGTCGGCGTATCGTTGGTGACACAGTGAACCTTCATGCGGAACGGACCTTGGAGACGGTGAAAGGTGGTAAGCGGCTGGTGGAAATTGTGGTGAACGGGAAAGCAGTGGCGAGTCAGTATGTGCCGGCGGATGGCAAGGCGCATGATTTGAAATTCGATGTAAAGGTGGGGCGTAGCTCGTGGGTTGCGCTGCGTCATTTTCCTCAGCTTCATACCAATCCTGTTAATGTAATAGTTGCCGGGAAGCCGATCAGGGCATCACGGGACAGTGCGCTGTATTGCGCGGAAGCGGTGAAGCGGCTATGGAAAAATCACAGCAAACGGATTTCGAAAGCTGAGAAGGGAGAAGCGGAAAAGGCGTATCAGCGGGCGATTAAGACTTATGAGCAGCGGGCGGTGGAAGCGGGGGGGATTGAGAATTAGGAATTAGGAGCCGAGGCGAAGACGAGACAGCCGGAGTTATACTGAACGAAGGCAACTGGTAAACTAGAAGGTAGGGGCGTGCGGCGCGCACGCCCGGTAGTTAGAAGAAGCGGACGTGCGAGCCGCACGTCCCTACCGCGCAAGCGCGAAGAACTCCATTCAGATTTTAAGGAACACTTTTTTTCGGTAGAGGAAATAGAGCAGTAGCCATTTGATCATCAGGGCGGCGGTGACCATGATGACTGGTTTGAGGTCGGTGGGAAAAAATTTGGCGAGGCCGCCAAAAACGGCATTGGCGGTGTAGCTAAAATTGATAAATTTCGGTGCCATGTAAATCAGAATGGGGTTGAGTCCGATGACGGTGAAGAGAATTGCCCATTTTTTGAAACCGAACACATCGATCACCAGATAGAAAAAGGAGAGGAAGATCAGACTCCAGCCGCCGACATAAACGACAAAGGAACTCGACCAGAGGTTCTTATTGATCGGGAAGTAAGGATCCCAGAATTTTCCCAACCAGAGCAGGGCGGTGCCGGCAAGTGCGAGGCAGACGGCTTTCATCCAAGGTTGCAGGCGTCGGCTTTCGGGGGAAAGGAAATAACCCGTCAAAGCCCCGAGCAGTGCCGTGCTGATCGCGGGAATCGTGGAGAAGAGGCCTTCCGGATCATGCACGACTTTGTGGAGTCGGCCGGGAATGAGACGACTGTCAAAGTATCCGGCGAGACTTCCATTCATCGATAGGTCACCCGCTACGTGGCTCGGTAGTGGCAACCATGCCATCGAGGCCCAGTATCCTAGTAAAATTCCAACGAAGCATATGATCTGTCCGCGTAGGTTGGTGTTCAGAACAATTAAACCTGCGAACATATAGGCCATTCCGATTCTGCCCAGAACAGAGGGGAATCTCATGTCGCCGAATTCGGTTTTAAACAGGCCGTTGTTATAAATGATTCCCAGAATCACCAGGATAAATCCACGCTGAATGACGTGGCGCATGAGTTTGTTTTTCTCCTCGCCTCGGTTCAGGCGGTTGGTCAGGGAAAAGGGCATGGCCGCACCGGCTATGAACAAAAACAGCGGAAAGATCATGTCGTAAAACGTGAAGCCGTCCCACTCCATGTGATGCAGTTGATTGTTTATTGCATGAAGCGAATCCCAGTCGAGGTAAGCGGTGAGCGCGTGAATCAGTCCTGCACCACCCATGATCCAGAACATGTCGAAACCGCGCAAGGCATCGAGTGAATGCAAACGGATAGGCTTTTTGGGTGCCGCTATTTTTTGAGCTGCTGTTATCGGCGGCTCGGGTCTGTCAGGGACTGGTGGAAAAGGGGTGCCGGTTTCGAAATTAGGCGCGGCATTGATTGAGCCTGTCGGGTTTGACGGGCTGGCGGGTTCAGACAAGCTCATTTTGGAATCTTGTGAAACGGCCGAATATGGGAGGAGGAGGGCTTAGGAAGGATCTGAGAAAAACTACATGGTCGGCTGAATGGAATAGATCCCTTTGGTCGAGCAATAGGCCTCTTCGATGCCCCAGTTTTTCTTTTCGTGTCCGGCTCCCCAGGTATCAGAAAAGATGATTTCTTTCTTAGCGGTGTTGTAACCAATAATCATGCGCATGTGACCGCCCCGGCTCTGGCTGATGCGAACAGGTTCTTTGTAAATGCCGACTGTCACTGTCCACAGCAGGGGGATGCCGGCGTCGATTGATCGTTTGACTTCCGCCTCGAACTTTTTGATGCCGCTGGTGCTTTTGAGTCGTGTGGATTTTAATATCTCAGGGTCAAAATCATCAAAGTTGTACCAGTTGTTAACGTTGTTGCCGGTTTTGACCATTTTGCTTTTGTCTCCGCGTTTGGCAATGCGGTTGTAGTCCTCGCTCAGATCGCACATGTCCTGATAACTCATGTCATCGTGGGTTTTGATGCGCATTTTGAAGCGACCGGCGATGCCTTTGAGCGCGTCGATCATCGCGTCCGTATTGGTGCCTCCGCTGGCAGATGAATTGGCCATTTGTGCGATCTCATGCTGATCGACTTGCAAGCCATAGTAGCCAAACATTCTCGCCGTGGCGGCGACCACGCAGTATCCTTTCTGGCCCTGATCCACCATGGGGATGCCCTTGATGTAAACGTCACCGTCTTCACGTACGACGTTTGCGGGCAGGTCGGCCTTTTTTACTCGTTTTTTCGGTCCCGAGAGTTTTTCTTCCATGAAGCTTTTTTTTACCAGAGGGGCCATGCGTAAGCGGATGAATTCACCACGGAAGGAATCGCCCCTGCCCTGGCTGCTGTATTCCAAAAGATAAGCGAGATCCCCAGTGTTCCAGACAACCCCTTTGGTTTTGACGGCGCTTTTGTTATCACGGGCTTTTCGCTCAGGCTTGACGCTGGTGATGCCGCTTAGAATTTTATTCCACTTCTGCAATTCCCCGTTGAACTTGTCGGCGTTCATCGGGCCATCATCTCCGCGGTTAAAAATAGACAGCTGGATTTGTTTTGGCCCTCCGTCTGCAAAGGTGACGATGGTTTCGCCGATTTTTCCATCTTTGATGGAGGCTTTTTCTCTTTCGCTAGAGATTCGAGCAGAGTCCTTGGTGTCAGAAGTCCAGCGGAAACCTAGATTTGAATAACGTTCCATGAAAGCATCCTGGGAGAGCTTCCAGAATGCCGGAGAGCTGATAATTTCCTCGAGAGATGCTTGGTCACTCTGGCCTTTGGCCATGAAGGGAAAGCAGGTGATGGTAGAAAGCAGGAATAGAGAGCGAAGCATCGTTTTCATAAGCTATGAGGGACAGTCACAGCAAATATAGCTTGCAGGCTTTCTGGCGGCAAGCCCCTTTTCACGAAGGCTCAAGGGCAGGGGTCGTTTGGCGAGGGTAGTTTCATTAAGATGGCGTGATTGCCTGAGTTTGGCGACATTGTCTTTCTCATTGTGAAAAGGTATGACGAGCACTGGAACCGGTGGATTCGATTCCTTGTATACCTCGTGCAATAGGGGCAGGAGTGGTTGCTTGCGGTTATGATTAAGGAGGGGCGACTTGAAAGGTGCCGAGAATCCTGATTTGGATGGGCATCCGGCTTGACCAAAGAAATTACTCGCATTATATAGCAGAAAATGAGCTGGCTTCACTCACTCCGCCCCTGATTCGGTAACGAAACCTCCATAGTCCTGCGGCCGCGGGGCTATGGAGAGCAAAAGGGCTGGGGAGGTGAAAAATAAAATCCCTAGCAGTTTACCCCATGAAAAGATCCAATTCCCTGGCCATCCGCGCTATCAACCTATGCGTTATTTCCGTAACCTTCGCGGTAGTTTTGCTACGCGCAGCAGATTCGGTCCCCCCAAAGTCTAAACCGCTCAAAGCACTGTTGATCGCCGGTGGTTGCTGCCATGATTACAAAGGCCAGCACCTCGCTCTTTTTAAAGGGATTCAGGCTCGGGCAAATGTGCAGGTCGATGTGTGGTGGACTGATGATAAATCAGTCAATCCTCCATTACCCCTTTTTAAAAAGCCCGATTGGGCAAAGGGTTACGATGTCATCATTCATGATGAATGTGCAGCCGGCAACAAGGATTCGGAAGTGATGAAAAACATCCTCGATGCGCATAAGACGGTGCCTTCAGTTCATCTCCACTGCG
>JAADHD010000338.1 GCA_013152075.1 Verrucomicrobiota bacterium
GTGTTTTTTGGCCAGCGTTCCAAAATAATCAGTCGAGGGGCCGGGGATGGATTCAGCGACTTCAGGATAGGATCGGCGGGGTTTGATCCCGGCAACGGTGATGGTTTCTCCCAGCACCACCAAGTCGGCTTTTTTTTCAGCAGCTTCTGCGACAAAAGGGGCAAATTGCTGGCAGACTTCCAAAGCGGTCGCGGCGCCTTTAGGGTAGTAGTGCACCGCTGCGAGCCGGACTTTACGTGCAGGGGGAGGGCCGCTTGGCTCGAATGAGACGTTGCTCCAGCTAACGCTGCCCTCAGGAGCCCAGCGAAATCTGAGAGTAACGACAGCTTGTGTGGCTTTATCAGGAGCGAGGTAGGTGTCATTGACGCTGGTCCATCCGTCGGCTGAGCTTTCTTTGTCCCTGGGGTAGTCGGCGCGGGCGGGGGCCGTGGTTTTTCCGAAAAACTCCGGGTTCACCGGATGGGGAGAGGTGACTGATTTGCCTTTATCATCCTGCCACTCGATTTCCACCACCGTGCTGCGTCGCGGGTAGGGGACCTTGATGCTGTGGCGGGAAGCCTCGAAGTGGTAATAGTCACCGCCCTTGATGGGGAATGCTTTTCTCCAGAAACCGTGCACACCTTTGTCGTCACTGGCTTTGGTAACGAAGCGCTTTTTGTCTTTGTCGTAGCTGAACTGAGGGGCGTGTTTTGGCAACGGAGCGCCGGTTGTCCAGCCTTCGGGACTTCCTTCAGGCGGGTCAAATAAAGTGTCCTTCTGGCGGGCTGCCTGCAGTGTGATCAGTGACAGAGCAAAAAAAGCGATCAGGGTTTTCATGGCAAAATGATCGACGGCCAAACGAGTTTTGGCAATAGTTACTTGTTTGCCATGGGAAGTTTTGTATGATTTGCGCATGACGGATCAGTTAAATTACCGAGAATACCAGCAGGCTTTCTTTTCAAAAATGGGAGAAGCTCAGAGTCTGGTATCTTTGTTCGACTATCTTCCCGATGTATATTTTTATTTGAAAAACGATGAGAGCCGCTTCATCAGGGTGAACGAGCCGCTGTTGCGCACTCACGGTTTGACTCATGAGCGGGAGATGATTGGCAAAAATGATTTTGATTTTTTTTTACCGTTGCTGGCGGCTCAGTACATCGACGAGGACCGGAGAGTGAGGGAGAGTGGCAAGCCTTTGCCAAACCAGGTTTGGTTGGTTCCCAACTCAGCGGGCATGTTGTTTTGGTATTTGTCAAGCAAGGTGCCTATTTTTGACAAGGCGGGGAAAGCGATTGGCATTTCCGGGGCGATGGTGCGGATGGATCAGGTGGGCTCAGTGGTGGAGCCTTACCGCGAAATGACGCCGTCGGTGGCCTATGTGATGAATCACTATACCGAGCACATATCGATTCGTGGTTTGGCGGAATTGACCGGGCTGTCGCTGAGCCAATTTGATCGTCGGTTCAAAGAATTATTCCAGATGACGCCGTCTAATTATATCCACCGGGTGAGAGTGAATGCGGCCAGGAGCATGTTGGAAAAATCAGGTGAAAGTATCGGTGAGATCGCCGTGGAGTGTGGCTTTTATGATCAGAGTCATTTCACCAAGCGTTTCAAGCGGGTGATTGGAATGAGCCCGAGTGCTTATCGCAAGCAGTATGGGCAGAAGAGGGCGGCGGGAGGAGGGGAATATTGAGCAGTAGAACAAGGAATGATGAAGTAGGGAAGGGGGAGAAGATATGAGCTGATAAAGGCGTATTTTATTCCTTCTTCATTCGGTTTTCCTTGCTCCTTGTTCGGTATTCAATCCTTACTTCTTTCTCAGCTTCACTGTTCGTGATTTCATTTTAAAGATCAGGGGCAGGCCGATCATGGGTTGCTCTTTGCGGATTTGTTTTTCCAGATACCGTTCGTAGGTGTGGGTCAGGATATTAGCGTAATTGACGAAGAGCAAATACTCCTGACTTGGGATCAGGCTTGGGTTGTCACTGCGTTTCTGGGTGCAATAAAGGAGCTTGAGACGTTTGCCTCGCTTGCGTGGTGGCGGAGCGGAATCGATCGCTTGCCTGAGCAGTCGGTTGAGGGTGCCGGTGCCGATGGGATCGTTGGCAGTTTTTTTGATCCGGCGAATTGATTTGAAAATCTGATTGAGAAATTCATTTTTCAAAGCGGACACGGCGAGTAACGGGGCGTAGTTCAGGAAAAAAAGGTCTTCGCGCATTTCTTCTTCCAGTATTTCCAGACGGTCACGGAATTTGGCATCTGGGTGGTAGAGGTCGAATTTGTTGAGGACGATGATGCAGGGTTTTTCAGCCTCCATGATCATTCGTGCGATGCGCCGATCCTGGGCGACCACGCCTTTGGCGCAGTCGATGGTGAGCAGGCAGATGTCGGCTCGGCGGATGCTGCGCTCGGCTCGCATGGCGCTGAAAACTTCCACCGAGCTGTCGCGGCGAGTGCGTCGTCTCATGCCTGCGGTATCGATCAGCAGGTAGGGATCGTCTCCACGAGTGTAGGGAACATCAACTGAATCTCGGGTGGTGCCGGCAATGTCGCTGACAATGGTGCGCTCATCTTTGAGGATGGCGTTGATAAGTGATGATTTGCCGACGTTGGGGCGACCGACGATGGCTACTTTTATTGGTTCCTGCTCTGCTTTGGCCTCTGGATCGGTTTTGATGGGGGTAAATCCCAGAGTGCCCAGTTGATCGTCGATGGCTTTGACCAGCAGGTCGAAATTGCGGCCATGGGCGGCGCTGACCGAGATTGGGCTATCAAAACCAAGGGCGGAGAAAACCGCTGCATCATTATCCACTTTGGGATCATCGATTTTATTGACGATCAGTATTACCGGGGCTTTGGAGCGGTGCAGGATTTGGGCCAGTTCGCTGTCAATGGGAGTGAGGTCTTCGCGCCCGTCGACGACAAACAGGATAAGATCCGATGATTCCATCGCGATATCGGCTTCGGTGCGTATTTGGTCAGCAAAAGCATCGTCCAAAGCGGCTCCGATTCCTCCGGTGTCGGTGATCTCGAAAGTGATTTCCCCCGTCTTGCAGTCGGCAGCAATGCGATCTCGGGTGATGCCCGGTTCATCGTGTACAATCGAAATTCTACGCCCAGCGAGGCGATTGAATAGGGCTGACTTGCCGACATTAGGTCTGCCGACGATAGCCACACGTGCTTTCTGCGAATTTGCCATAATAACAGGATCTCCAGCGGGGGCTGACTGACCTGTAGCACTTATTTACAGATATTCCACCATGGAGGTGGAAGAATGATCGATCACATGAAATCGTCGATGTAAGTATCGATGATTTGCATCAGGGTCGAGGGCTTGGGAACTCCGATTTTAATCGCTCTCTCGCCATCGGTAGCCGTGGGCCAGGTGGCGACGATACGCTGGATAACGGCATCGGGTTTGTCGACGATTTCGCCGAGGGTGATATCGCGGCTGGAGGCGACTTCTTCAAGGCTCTCGATCATCTCTGCGACGCTGTGCTGGATGCTGGGCAGGCCGTAGGCGCGGTCGTCACCCAGAGTGTCAGGGGCGGCTTCGTGTAGGGCGATGAAGGATTCGATGACGTCACGATAGCCCAGGACGGGCATCAGCTGTGAACGGTCGACCGGGAGCTCGCAGGTTTGGCCAGCAAGCGGCTCGCGCAAAACCCCGCTGGCGAAGCTGGAGGCGGCGGTATTGGGTTTGCCGGGCCGAATGATGATGGTCGGCAAGCGAGCCGATCGCCCGTCGATGAAACCTTTGCGGCTATAATCGTTGATCAGAAGTTCGCCGATGACTTTGGTCACGCCGTAGGTGGTTTGCGGGGTGCGCTTGGTGCCGTCCGATACGGTTTCCGGCATGATCTCTCCTCCAAAAGCGGCGATGCTGCTGGTGAATACCAAACGAGGAGTCGATGAACGCGCCCGGCAGGCTTCGAGCAGATGACGCTGGCCGTCGAGATTGATGCTTAAAGCATCGTCGAAGCGTACTTCGCATTCGCCGCTGACCATGGAGGCGAGGTGAAAGACAGAGGTGTCGTCGCGGTCGATGAGTGAAAAAACCTGATCGCGGTCGGCGATGTCGCCGGTGACCCAACGGGTTTGTGAATGTTCTTCGAGGCCGGCTTTGGCGACGTCGGACAAGTGGGTGTCGAAGAGGAGGATTTCATCGATGGCTTCGACCTGGCCTGACGGGGCTGTCAGCTCACCACGTTTGATGAGTTGACGGGCGAGTTGATTGCCGAGGAACCCTCCGCCTCCTGTGATAACAACTTTCATGACCGGATGCTTAACAAAGACCGTTTAGGCTTGATTGGAAAATGATTTTTTCAATATCGTAGGGCAGATATGGCGTTATCTACGGCTGTTTGTGTTGCGATGGCTCATCTAATTATTGGATTTATCCTTCTCTTTCGCCTCGTTTTCAATGCTCTTGCTGGCAGTAATGTAAACCCAGTCCAACATTTTTGGCACGGAGTTTTTTTCCGCGAGGGGGTGAAGAGTTGCGTAAATTTCGTGATACCATTGCATCAGCAGTGGATCTTCCCTTCGATCGGTTTTGGCATAAAGGCTGGCGAGTCGTGCTTTGAGGCGAGTGGCGACGAGTTTACCGTCGATGTTTCCATAGGCAACCATGCCTGGTTGCAACCACAGTTCGAGCCCCTCGCGGTAAGCTTTTTCAGCCTGTTCCAAACGCTTGGCTTTTTCGTGGATCAGGCCGAGGTTTTCTGCCGCCGAGGCAAATACGCTTTTTACATTGGGCGGCCAGGCTTTGACCAATTCGGGACCGGTAGTATCACGAACTTCGTTGAGTTTTTGGTAAGTGGTGGTTGCTTCTTTCATCTTGCCAAGTTCGCGTTCTAGTGAAGCCTGTGAGCTAAGGGAGAAAATTAACATGGTGTCTCCTTTGAGGTGGCCGGCTTTGAAGTTTGAAAATCCTATGTCAGCGGCTTGTTTCACGTAAGTTAGCGCTTCATCTTTTCTACTGTTACTTTTGAGCCGGTCGCTGAGGTGCTGGTAATAGACCGCTAAACTCCGTTTGCAGGCGACCTTGTCCTCACCGGAAGCCGTCTCACAAATCTGCTTGCGCCAGGTGATCGCCTCGAGCCAGATTTGTTTGCCGTCATCGATCTTCTTGAGTTCGTCGATGTGCATCTTGGCTAGGTCGCGCATCGCATCGGCGAGGTGGGGGGATAGGTGATTTTGTTCCACGTCTCCCGTCCATCCCTTGCGTAAAAACGCTGCGGCCTTGGTCAGCCATTGGGATGCCTCTTTGTTATTCCCATCGGTAAGAGCCTGACGAGCGAGGCTACGACAGACCAGCCAGGGAAGTTGGTTGGCGAAGTCATCCTGGTCGGTTACAGCTAGGGGCATGCCACGGTCTTCACACATTTTGAGAACGGCTAGGGCGGTGCCTTTGCTGAGAGCACTGCCGGAGAGTTTTTTCTGCGTCAAGCTATCAAGATTTCGAATATTCACGGTAAGGTTCTGGAGCAGACGGTGTTGGGCTTGTTCGTGGGCTGAGTTTGAAATCCACTCGAGGCGTAGATGAACAGACCGATTGGCATAATCATGGAATTGTTGAAGTTCGCCGGTTTCGAGCGCATTTTTACCAAGAGAAGCCATGAGATTGCAAACGGTGCTAACGGCATTGGGGATACGGCTATATTCGGGGTGCATGTCTTTAATCCGATTTTCAATGAAAGTGAGATGCCCTTTAGCAAAGGCCACAACTTTGGTGTCGAGTGGTTTTGCATACTTCAAGACATTATTGGCAGCAACCGCCAGAGATGAGGCCACACGTCCAATGTCTGCTGCCATCTTTGGCGCCAATTTCTTATCCTCTAGATAATGACGCAGCGTGGCCGCCTCTTCATGATAGGCCTCAACGGCCTCCGTGTAGTGTTCCTGGGCAACGGCAATTTGACCTCTCAGGGAAAGGCCAGCTGAAAGAATAGACTCACGGTCATCCTGTTCATCTCCATCAGCCGTTCCGATGGAGATTTCATTGTATTTGTTCGCGAGATCGTAATTGTCAAGTTTGAGATGCGTTCTGGCCAGCTGGTTAGCGGAATAATATAGAGCCCCGGTGGTCAATCCGTAACGCGGGGAAAGCTCATAAGATTGCTTAGCCATCTTATAAGCGCGCTCTAAAACTCCGAGTTTTTTTTCTTCGGTACCTTCCATTACAGTTGAGAGTCGAAGAAGAACGAGGGAAAATTTCCCTATCGTTTGAGGACGATTAGGATGGTCTCGAATAAGTTGTTCATACATCTTACTGGCCCGAACCTGATAAGCTTCCGCTTTTTTATTTTCACCCTGAACTCCCCAATTTAGCCCGGTATAACTTAAATGATAAGCATACTTGTCCCGAAATCGATATGCAGCATGCGGTGCGTTCAGTAGTCTTTCAAATCGCTCTTCAGCGGCTAAAAAATACTGATTAGCCTTTTTATATCGACCCGCTTCGTAAAGATCCACTCCGAGACGATTTTCCATTTCGGCAGCCTGTCCCTGCCATTCGAGATTTGAAGGGTCATGCCGGGTAAGCCCTTCTGCTAGAATCTGAGCGCGTTGCATGACCTTTTCGCTGTGGCTAAAGTTTTCACGAAGCAAGGCGCTTAATAATTTGGATTTTTGATCGAAATTATCAGGGTTCTCATTGATGAGATTGTCCATGATCTCCGAAAAAGTTCCCGGATTTTCAAATTTCTCCCAGAGTGATTCAGTTTCGACTTCCATGATTTTACAAGCCCGTATACCGTAAGCAACCTGTTCGCGCCAATAGGATGAATTGGGGTTCTGCTTGCTGATCTGAAGCGCATAACCAAGCATTTCAAGCACCAGCGCCCTCGCTTTTCTCCGTTGATCTAACTTATCATATAGAGTGTGGGCTTTGGATTTTAACAGCTTGCAAAGAGTATCTATGCCGCCCGTTGTCAAAGAATCCACGGGAACTTCACGTAAGAGAGTGATCCCTGCTTCGACATGTTGTTTAGCGGTATCGAGATTTCCTTCCTGGTCTTCCAGCCATGCGAGCCAGCGAAACTCGTTGGCAATATTTTCGCGATAGCGGATTTCATCGGGTTCACGTTCGAAGAGGGAATCCCAGATTGTCTTTGCTTCTGTAGCTGCAACGAGCGCGTCTCTGATTCGACCCTGATTCTCAAAGGTGTCACTGGCTGCTTCATGAGCATGGGCCCGTTGCTCAAGTGCAGCAATATTCTGCTCGTCCTGCGGCACGGTTTTATAATAGTCACGAACCGCACCTTCCACGCCCGCCATCAACTCGAGCTTCCCGAGACCCTTCAGTTTTGCACTTAAATCCGTGAGCATGAACCCGATCAGTTCTTCTGCATCCTCTCGGGCAGCGTCGGCCTTTTGTTTTTCCGCTGCTGCTTCCTGTTGTTTCTTGTTTGCAACCAGACCGCCGACCATCGCTGCAACGGTCAACAGACTCATGCCGATCATGGTGATTCTGCGCTTGAGTTGTTTTTTGCGCTCGAGCTTGTCGTGGTAATCAACGGACTGTTCGATGTATGAACGGGTTTCATTGACTAGCAGAGAGCCGCCTTCTTCCAGTAATTGCCGGCCTTCTTCAAGTGGTAGGCCCGGGGTGAGCAAGAGCGATGGATTACTGCCCGCTTCCTGCCAACGCCGTGCGCTCTGTTCAATGGTTGCTCGGGAGCGGAGCAGATCGCGGTTGTGGTTGATCCATTTGATCAGCCGTTCCCAGCGTCGCAACAAGGCTTCGTGTGCAAAAGCGGCCACCGCTTCGCCCTGGGCCTGATCAGTGGTCAAAAATCGGGCCTCGATCAGCGCTTCAGTGAGCGCTTTTTTATCAGCTGTGTTATTCAGTTCGCTGATCTGTGCGCGTCGCCGGACCGGACTCTGCTCACCTGCCAAATCCAAGGTCACTAGCAGGGGAAGGATTTCTTCCAGTGATCCTTGTGCACTTGCATCGAGTTTGGAAAAAACTTCTTCCGCCTTTTTCCCCAACGCTCCTTCCACACCGCCCATTGCTTCATAAGCCTCGTGAGTCAGTAGGCGGGTTTCACGCTTGCGGTTTTCGTAAAGTTCTGCTAGC
>JAADHD010000152.1 GCA_013152075.1 Verrucomicrobiota bacterium
TTTGGCTGGTGAGTATTTCATTAGGCCGATCCTGAGTGGGATCGGCCGCCAGTCACATCAAAAAATTAACATTCCTATGGGATGGCTGTGATTCCAGTTATTTAAAAAATCAGTCCCGCAGACGCGGGATCAGTGAAATCAGTGGTTGATCCTCTTTGCCTTGGTTTAAATTTTCACGTAAGAAACTCCCCCGCTTTTTCTGCAATATTTTCGACGGGTGCCAGGCGGCCGGCTCCTTCGTAACCGCAGGCGAGCATACCTTCTTTTTCAGGGCCGATAAAATGCACGCCGCGATCGGTCAGGGTTTTTACATTGCTCACGGTAGCTGCGTGCTGCCACATATTGCCGTTCATGGCGGGAGCGATTAACACGGGCGCTCGAACGGCCAGGGCAATGGAGCTTAGCGCGTCATCGGCGAGTCCGTGAGCCAGTTTGGCGATGATATTGGCGGTCGCCGGAGCGATGAGCAAAAGATCGGCGCTGTCAGCGAGTTGAATGTGTCCCGGTTGCCAGCTGCCTTCTTCGTCAGCCAGTCGGGTGATCACCGGCTGGCGTGATAGCGTTTGCAAGGTCAGCGGGGTGATGAATTCCTGCGCTTCGTCTGTCATGATGACGTTGACCTGATGGCCAAGTTTGACCAACTGACTGGCGATGTCGGCTGCTTTAAATGCGGCGATTGACCCTGTCACGCCGAGTAAAATGGTTTTGCCTGAACTGTTGTTTTCGTCCGTCATAATTTATTAAACACAGCCGAGTCTGGATTCCTTTTTTCGTTCCGTATCAATGATCGATCGAAACCGGTTGAGATCTTCTTCCCGGGTTCCACTGAGGATAGTGTAAGCGTATTTTTCCGCTTGATCCATTTCCTCTTGAGCATTTTTCATCCGCAGGGCAAAAACTTCTTCCGATTCAGTGCCGCGTCCGCCAAGCCGCGCTTCGAGTTCGCCTACAGTCGGAGGCATGACAAATATATCCACAAGCGAAGCCTGGATTCCCGGGTCGGAGCTTTCACGAATGAGAGCAGCGCCCTGCACATCGATGTCCATCAACACATCCCGGCTGTTTTCGACTTGCTCGAAGACGGAGGACTTGAGAGTGCCGTAGAGATTGCCGTGGACCCGCGCATGTTCGAGGAAATCTCCCTGTTCCACTTGCACCAGAAATTGTTCCTCGGTCAAAAAATGATAATCTTTTCCGTTCACTTCGCCCTCCCTCATAGGGCGGGTAGTGCAGGAAATGGCATAGCTGCAAGAAGAGTCTTCGTCGCTGAAGGCGCGGCACAGGGTGGTCTTGCCGGATCCCGAAGGGCCGGACATCACACAGAGAATGCCTCGTCGTTGTTTGCTTGCTGCCATTGGCTACTGGATATTCTGCACTTGCTCGCGAATCTTTTCCAGCTCTGTCTTGGTTTCGACCACATGTTGGGCGATCTCCGCATCGTTGGCTTTTGACCCGATGGTATTGATTTCACGATTCAGTTCTTGGCAGAGGAAATCCAACGAGCGCCCTACCGCGTCATCAGATTCCATATACGATCTGAACTGTTTGATGTGACTGCAGGCACGGGTGATTTCCTCGCTGATGTCACAGCGATCTGCAAAGAGTCCGATTTCCCGCAGCAGGCGATCATCGTTCAGGTCGATCTCGAGCCCCGCTTCTTTCAGACGTTGGTGCAGGGCTTTCCGGTACCGTTCGACGACTTGAGGAGATGAAGTTGCAATCACTTCGAGCTCCTGCTCTACAAATTTTAAACGCTGCTCGAGATCCTCCTTGAGATGAGCTCCCTCGGCATCCTGCATGGCGAGCAAAGCCTTCAGTCCTTCGCCAAGAACTTGTGAGAGGTCTTTTTGCAGTTCGTCTGCGGGTGGGGTGCTGGTTTCAAAGGTGAACACACCCGGAACTCGTAACAGATCCGCTCCGGAAACCTGAATCTCCTGGCCGCTGTCTTTTGCCAGTGATTGAACCAGCGATAGATATTGTTTGGCCAAATTTTCATCCAGATTGATCTCATTCGAACCGCTATTAGCGGACTCCACGGAAATTCGTGCGGTGACGCGTCCGCGCAGAACTTGCTTGCCAATTTGTTTTTTCAAATCTGATTCAAGCGCCCCTAGGGATGATGGCAGGTGCACGACAATGTCAGTTTGCTTGCGGTTCACCGCGCTCAGTTCGATAGCAATCTGCCAGTCTCCTGCCATTTGCTCGGCTCCGCCGTATCCGGTCATGCTTCTCATATTATTTTTTGTAAATTAGGAATTAGAGAGATCGATTGTGGTGAGGAGTTTAAATAAGGCACTGTTAATATAGAAATTGGAGCGGCCAATTTTTTGTTTTTTGAGAAATCCCGTATCCGACAAGAGGCCAAGATACTTTGTTGCGGTAGGTCGGGAAACTTTCAGTTCTTTTTCGAGGAAATCAATTTTGGTATAAGGGTAACGGAACAGGTTATTGAGTAAATCTTGACTGTAAATTTTTGGTAAATCCTCCCGAATGCGTTTTTTGTAATCTTGCATTAAGTTCCGTAATTTATTTATAAGTTCGATTTCATTTTGTGCCGTTCGGGAAATTCCGTTGATCAAGTACAGGCACCATTCTTGCCATTGATTTTTTTCACGGACAGTTTGGAGAAGGCGATAATAATCAGGTTTGGTTTGGTTAATGTATCGGCTCAGATAGAGGATGGGTAAGTCCAGTAACCCCTCGCGGACGAGGACGAGAATGTTTAGAATCCGTCCGGTGCGGCCATTGCCGTCGTAGAAAGGGTGTATGCTTTCAAATTGGTGATGGACGATTGCCATACGAATTAGAGGATCGAGGCCGTCTTCGGCGTGGATAAAGTCGATCAGGTTTGCCATCAGAGTGGCCACTTCTTCTGCTCCCTGAGGGGGCTCGTAAATGGTTGTATTAGTTGCTTCGTTCCTCAACAGGGTGCCCGGAACCTTGCGAAGGCCTGCACGGTTTTGCTCCACTTCGGCCTGAACATTTAGCAGAGTTTCGAGACGGATCAATCCACTGTCTTTGACACTGGAAAATCCCGCTCTCAGGGCCGTGAGATAATTTTGCACATCCTTTGCTGCGACGCCGGCAGATGGATCGGCTTGGGAGGCATACAGTTCATCATGGGTTGTGATGATGTTTTCTATCTCAGAACTGTCCTTCGCCTCCTGTATCGCAAGTGTCTCTACGAGTATATCCGGGTTAGGAAGAGCCGCGCAGAGCCCTTTTAATTCGGCGAGATTGCGGTGCGCAATCAGTAAAGACTTCCACATTGCGTCCGAATTCAGCGACTCAAACTCTGGGAGAGGTAAAGCGGATAATGAGGCCATGACTAGCAAGTGTTAGAATCCAAGTTTTTTTTACATGTCGTCAGCTAAATGTAAAGAAAGGGTGATTTTTTTAACATATAATAAGTTTAATGCAAAGGTTATCGCGATATATTTACATTTACCCCAGCGAATAAGGATCGACGTCTATGGTTACAATGACATCTTCAGGGAAGGTCATGTCCTTTAGAACACTTCGAATAAGCGCGGTCATTTTCCGCGCACTGTTCGCTCTCAGGCTGATCTGATAGCGAAACTGGTCATGTGACCTTACCAGAGGTGAGGGCACGGGCTCTGAGATGGTGATTTGATCCGGATTGCTTTCGGGTAGGGCTTTTTTCAGCCGAAGGTGCAGGTTTTTCAGGGAAAACTCCGCTCGTTCCATGTGCTTGGAGCGCACAGCGATCATCACCATGTGAGGATAGGGCGGAAAGTGAAATTGTTTCCTGAACTCGAGCTCCTGCTCGGCGTAACCTTCGAAGTCATGATGCCGCGCGTAGGCGATGGAAGGGTGATGGGGAGTGAAGGTCTGCACTACTACTTCGCCTTCGCGTTCGCCGCGTCCGGCGCGACCTGAGACCTGGGTCAATAGCTGAAAGGTTCGTTCTCCGGCGCGAAAATCCGCAACATGAAGGCCGATGTCTGCATTTAAGATTCCAACTAGAGTGACGTTGGGAAAGTGCAGGCCTTTGGCGATCATCTGGGTGCCGATGAGGATGTCGGTCTTGCGCGACTTGAAAGCGTTGAGAGTGTCTCGCAGCTGGTTCTTGCGTTTCATCGTATCGGTATCGACCCGGGCGATTTTTGCTTCGGTGAAAACTTTTTTCAAAACCTCTTCGACCTTTTCGGTGCCGTAGCCGACCAGACTGATCGCTCTAGCGTTGCAATCAGGGCAGCGCTTGGGAACGATGCGGGCAAAGCCGCAGACATGACAGTTGAGCCGATCATCAGAGCGATGGAAAGTCATCGGCAGGCTGCAGTGTTTGCATTCGACTACCTTGCCGCATTCCGGGCATAACAAAGAACGTGAGAATCCGCGCCGGTTTAAGAATAGAATAGTTTGCTCGTCCTTTTCTAATCGATCCTCGATGGCCTGGCGCAATTTCAGCGACAAAATAGCCGGGCCCGTGTTTGCGCCGCGACGTCGCGATTCCATCCGTAGATCAATCACACGGATCAAAGGCAGGGAGCGGTCATCCACCCGTTTGAGCATTTTAACCAGGTCGTATTTTCCGCTCAGGGCATTGTTCCACGATTCGAGGGAGGGTGTGGCACTGCCGAGAACCACCGGGCAGTCTTCGATTCGCGAGCGCACCACGGCGAGATCACGGGCGTGATATCGAGGCGGGCTTTCCTGTTTGTAGGAATTTTCATGCTCTTCATCGACAATGATGATGCCGAGTGAATCGACCGGAGCAAAAATCGCAGAGCGCGCGCCGATCACGATGCGCGCTTTTCGTGACAACACCTTGCGCCATTCGTCCAGACGCTCTCCGGCTGACAAATGGCTGTGAAGAATCGCTACCTGATCCTGAATGGCGGCGAAGCGACGTTTGAAGCGTTCGGCGGTTTGTGGCGTGAGTGAAATTTCTGGAACCAGAACGATGGCTCCTTTTCCCTGATCGATGCAATGCTGGATAGCCTGCAGATAAACTTCCGTTTTTCCGGAACCGGTTACCCCTGACAAGAGGATGGGTTTTCGTTTGCTGTTTTTCTCGGCAGCGAGAACGGCATCGAGGGCAACTTGCTGTTCCGGGTTGAGTTCGAGTGGTGGGCTGAATAAAAATTCTTCATCGCCGTATGGATCTCGGTTGACGGTTTCTGTTTCGATTTTCACCCATCCTCGGTCTTCCAGGGCTTTGATCGAGGGTCGGGAAATGTTCATAGAGTTGACCAACTCTGCCAAGGGCATGACGGGCTCTGGTTTTTGAGTCGCCAAATAATCAATCGCATCCGCCTGACGTCGCGCGCGCTTTTTGAGCTTGACGAGCTCTTCCTCATTGGGGGTTTTTATCAAGCGAACTACTTTGCGGGTTTTCTCACCGCCTTCGCCTTCACGAGCAGCTTGGGGAATCATCGCCCGGATGACCGTCTCGAGAGGGGTTAGATAATAATCCGATAGCCAGTGGGCCAGTTCCAGTAGAGCGGGGGTTAGGGTCGGTTTCGAGCCCAGCAGACGACTGATGGGCTTGAGGGTGAACGACAACTCCGAATCGTCGACTTCCTTGATCTCTAACACTGTCCCGGTAGCCGGGCGATTGCGCAAACGCACCTCCACTCGCGAACCGACCGCGATGTTTTTCTTCATCTCGTCAGGAATCGCGTAGTCAAATTCGAGGTCCGAAGTCCCGTCGATGACGATGTAAGCCGCTGCTTGCATGGAGAGAGTTAAGTTAGGATTCGGGACTTAACAAGGCCACACCTGGAAAATAGACCGGCAGCGGGATCCCCTGAGCAACTTCGTTTTCTAATGGGAGCACCGACGTCCCCGTCGTCCTCTTTTAAGTATAAGGGAATAATCGTCAGAGGGAAAACGCCATAGATGTGGGGTCTCAGTCTAAACGATATAACAGCGCGTGTATTTAGAGTTGAAAATTTTTGTGCTATCCGATAGTTTTTCAGCCATCAGAATATTCTGTGTAAAATAATGAGTGACTACAAATTTGGAGGCCGTCATAAAGGCGATTGTTCATGTCCAACCTGCGGTGCGAAAGGTGGACGTCACCTTAGTGATTGCGTCTGCCCCATCTGTGGTGAGCGCGCGGGGCGTCACCGAGGGGATTGTGTGTGCCCTGTCTGTAAAGCACGTTGTAACAGCCATCGCGGCGATTGCCGCTGTCCTGTTTGCGATGCAGCGGGAAATGCTTGATGATATATTCGGGTGACGAGCCGTTTCGGCTTAACGCGGATCACCAAGCGCCATCTGGAGCTAGGCCTGGAATTCCCCTTCAAGAGCAGTGCGTGCTTTTTCCAAAGATTCGCGTGACTGGTTCAGACCTTCGTAACCGCCAAATTCAATGCCGCAAAATCCGCGATAGCCGGCTTGCAGTACGATGGTGAGCATTTTTTCGAAATCGAGAGGGATTTGTTTCATGTTTTTGGTCCACACTTTGTCTTTCACTGATACGCCTTTTGCGAAAGGCATCAGTTCTTTTACGCCTTGGTAGGCATCATAGGATTCTGTGTCGGAGACTTTAAAATTACCGAAATCAGGAAGCGTGCCGCAGCGTTTGTGATCTACGGTTTTAATCACTTCGAGCAGCCACTTGCCGTTACTAGACAGACCCCCATGATTTTCTACAATGACATCTATGTCTGATTTTGCTCCGATCTCGGTGAGTTGAGCCAGGCCGTCGGCAGCGAGTTTGACTTGTTCATCCCAGCTTCCTTCGCTGCGAGCGTTGACTCTTATAGAGTGGCAGCCGAGAAATTTTGCTGCATCGATCCATTTGCGGTGATTATCCGCAGTTTGTGTTCGTTTCGATTTATCAGGATTGCCGAGATTGCCCTCGCGGTCACACATGATGAGCACGCTCTCCACGCCGTTGTCGGAGGCGCGCTTTTTCATTTGAGAGAGATAGGATTCGTCGCTGGCTTTATCCATGAAAAATGTGTTCACGTATTCCAGCCCTTCGATGCCGTGTTTGGCGGCGACTTCAGCGAACTGAAGATTGTCGAGTTTGCCTGAGCGGAAATCTTTGACCAGGGTCCATTGAGCTAGTGAGATTTTAAATAGCGGTTTTTTGGCGGCTTGTGCCAGCTCTGATAAAGAAGGGAGTAAGCTGCCGGTTGCCGCGAGGGCGAGAGAGCTTTTAGCGAGAAAATTGCGTCGTGAGAGTTGATTCATGATGAGATTATCAACTGTGAAGGGCTCGATTGCCAACAAGAAAATGATATCAGGCGGTTGCCGTTTTGTGATTGAATCGATGTCGGTCCCGATCTCTATTGAGATCTCTATGAAAACCCCACCCACTCCCCGTCGCGAATTTTTAAAAATTGCTGGAAAAGCCCTGGAAAAGCCGTTGCCGGAATCACGATTCTGCAGGCCGGATCTGCCAGGACTTATGCCGCCAATGAAAAATTGGACCTCGCATTCATTGGGGCGGGTGGGCGTGCGAATGCTGATCTTAACGCCCTGTCATCGCAGAATGTGGTGGCATTGTGTGATGTGGATTGGAGTCGAGCGGCGGGCTCATTCAGAAAGTATGCGGGTGCGAAACGCTTCAAGGATTATCGTAAGATGTTGGATGAAATAGGCAAGGAGGTTGATGGCGTTGTGGTGGCGACTCCAGATCATCATCATTTTCACGCGTCGATGACGGCTCTCAAACACGGCAAACATGTCTATTGTGAAAAACCACTGACCCATACGATTCAGCAAGCCCGCATTCTGACTGAGACGGCGAGTAAGGCCGGAGTGGCGACGCAGATGGGGAATCAGGCGCAGGCCAATGAGGCGACACGGATTGTTCAGGAGTTTGTCATGGACAATGCAATCGGGCCGATTCGGGAGGCGCACATTTGGACGGATCGGCCATCCAAGGGTTTGTTCGGGGAATACTGGCCGCAGGCGATCAAGCGTCCGAAAAGCACTCCGCCAGTGCCGGAGACCTTGGACTGGGATTTGTGGTTGGGACCGGCTCCGGAGCGGTCATATAATCCTGCTTATTTGCCTTTCAAGTGGCGCGGTTGGTGGGATTTTGGAACCGGGGCTCTGGGCGATATAGGCTGCCATTTTTGCGACCCAGTGTTTAGAGCGCTCAAGCTGGGATCGCCTTCTACGGTCGAGGCGGCGTCGACACGAGTGAATACGGAAACTTACCCAGTCGGCTCGATGATCACTTATGAGTTCCCCGCGCGTGGTGAAATGCCTGCGCTGAAGCTGGTTTGGTATGACGGCGGGCTGCGCCCTGCGCGTCCGGATGCAGTTGATCAAGGGGTGACTATGGGGGCCAACGGTTTGTTGCTGGTGGGCGATGATGGTTACTTGAGTTCGGATTGGAATAGTTGGAAGATGTCGCCGGATAAGAAGGCCAAGGAATATGGCGCGCCGCCGAAAAAGCTGGAGCGCTCCAAGGGGCATCATCAGGAATGGATCGATGCTTGCAAAGGCGGACCGAAAGCGGGATCAAATTTTGACTGGGCGGGTCCACTGACCGAGGCGGTGCTGCTGGGAACGGTGGCCTTGCGCTCGCAGTTACGTGAAAAAATGACCAAAACGAAATTACACTGGGATGCCAAGAGTATGAAATTCACCGGTTTCGAAGAAGCAGATCAGTTTGTAGGTTATGAGTATCGGAAGGGCTGGGAAGTGTAGGGTTAGAAGAAAAAAGGAATGATAGAGCTGCAGCGTTGTCGTGATTCGGATTCCGTTTCGGAAGTGGAGGGAGTCCTTTCTGCGGCGGGGGTGGCGTATAAACTTGTTTCTACTGCTCCAAATTTTGATTTATCAGCAACGGGTTCGGGATCTGATGCTCAGGTAATAGTCAGGGTGCCGAGGGCCCAGTATGATGAAGCAAGAGCCGCGATGGAAAAGCATTGCACGGGGATTGAATTGCCTGAAGATCACTATCTGCAAAATGCAAGTCGTACGGAGATTGTCGAAATACTTGGTCAAGCTCCGGAGTGGAGTCCGTTCGATGTAGCTCACGCCAGAATAATTGCAGCTCAAAAGGGCATCGATTTGAAGGAGGTCGAGATGGAAAGGTTGGCGCAAATTGCCCAGTCTCATCTGGGCAAGCCGGCCTCCGGGCGATTGATTTTTTTTGGTTGGGTGTTCAGCTTATTCGGAGGATTGATAGGGCTGATGATCGCATGGTCTTTATGTGGCGCAAAAAACTCAACTGACGAAGGCGTATTTTTCGTTTACGACGACAAGTCGAGAGAGGCTGGAAAGAAAATGTTGGTTTTGGCTTTATTGGTGATAGCTGCCTCACTTTATTTACAATTATCTTGGAGGTTGACGGAATAATTCCATTTAGATCAAACAAGTTGACGCGACGAAGTTTTTCAGGAATCGAAGTCCGAGATCCTGATTGCGTTCGGGGTGAAATTGGGCGGCGTAAATATCGCCTTGGCGGATTTCGGTTGTGAATGGAATCCCGTAGTTGGCGGTGGCGCAAAGGGGGGCAGAGAAGATGATTTAGCACAAGTCGGCTTGATTGGTAATACCAATTAGCGATTTAAGGTCATTGATTACAATGAACTCCTTATAAATAAGTGCTGAGTAGCTATTGAGCGGTAGAATAAAATTATCATTTTGTCTTGTGGTTTGATATCTTGTGCAGCATTATACGCAGAATCCAGTGTGTAAACTCAATTGGTATTACCAATTGAGCTCAGTGGCTTCACTATCGCTGAAACAGCCGGGTAGTTGTACTATTACAGTAAAGATCCCATGAACGGCAGCGAATTGAGCAAAAGCGAAGTTAAGTCGCCAAAATTATCAGAGGTCGTTCTGAGCAAACTGGAAGAGATGATGTTGGAAGGCCGGTTGTTGCCTGGGGAAAAGTTGGCGCCTGAGCGTGAATTGGCGAAACAATTCGGAGTGTCTCGTCCTTCAGTGCGGGAAGCTTTGCAAAAAATGGAAGCGAAGCATTTGTTGGAGCGTCGCCAGGGGGACGGAAATTTTGTCACCGATCATGTTTTTGGCAAACTGGCGGATCCGTTGTTTGATTTGATCTCCAAGAATCCTGAATCGCAGCATGACCTGTTGGAGTACCGTTTTGGCTTGGAGGGCATGGCGGCCTATTACGCTGCCATGCGAGGGGAGGAAGCTGATTTTGAGTATATTAGCGAGAAATTTGCGGTGATCGATGATGTGCAGGTTGAAAATAATTTTAGGCTTGAATCGGAGGCGGTGTATGAATTTCATTTATCGATTAGTATCGCGTCTCACAACACGGTGTTGCTGCATCTGGGAAGAAGCATGGCTCCTTTACTGATAAACAACATCGAGAAAAATTTGCAGCTGTTGGCGCAAAAGCCGGAAGCAGCTAACCGAGTGAATGCTTACAGGCAAAAGCTCTTTGATAGTGTTTTAAGTGGTATGCCAGACCAGGCTTGGGGAGCCAGTCATAGGCATTTGGCATATATCGAGGAGGTCATATTGACGCTCAATGATGAGAACAGCCGCATCGAGCGTACATTACGCCGGATGCGACAGGGGTAGGTGATGCGCATGCGGTTTTTTAAAAAAAGAATATATCGCTTTTCATAAAATTTAAAATCAAAGGAAAAATAATACTTGTAATGAATACCGCAGAACTAACTGATAAAGATGTCGATCCGGAAGAAACTCGAGAATGGTTGGAATCAATAGAAGCTGTGCTGGAGCGGGAGGGGCCGCAACGAGCGCACGATATTCTTGAGTCACTTATTGATCGCGCAAGAAGAGGAGGGACGCACATCCCCTTCGATGCCACTACGGCCTATGTGAATACGATTCCTCCAGGGCAGGAGCCTGAGATGCCAGGTGATAAAACAATGGAGACCCGAATTCGCTCAGCGATTCGTTGGAATGCTTTGATGTTGGTATTGAGGGCATCAAAAAAAGATTTGGAGCTGGGTGGCCACATTGGGAGCTTTGCTTCATCGGCTTTATTGTATGATGTGGGCTTTAATCATTTTTTCAAAGCGGGAGAGGCGCAAGGGGATGGGGATTTTATTTTTGCACAAGGGCATATATCGCCGGGTATCTACAGTCGAGCCTTCATGGAAGGTCGGCTGAGTGAAGAGCAGATGGATAATTTCCGTCAGGAGTGTGGAGGCAATGGTTTGTCTTCCTATCCGCATCCACATCTGATGCCGGATTTCTGGCAATTTCCAACGGTTTCCATGGGGCTGGGACCTTTGCAGGCGATTTATACTGCCCGCTTTCTTAAGTATTTGACGAATCGAGGAATCAAGGATTGTTCCTCGCAACGGGTCTATTGTTTTTTGGGCGACGGTGAAACAGACGAGCCTGAGGCGTTAGGAGCAATTGGTCTAGCCTCTCGAGAGGGTTTAGATAATCTTACCTTTATCATCAACTGCAACTTGCAGCGTCTAGACGGCCCTGTGCGAGGTAATGGAAAAATCATCCAGGAGCTTGAAGGTAATTTTCGAGGCTCTGGTTGGAAAGTGATTAAAGTCATCTGGGGCAGCTATTGGGATGCGTTGTTGGCCAAGGATACCTCGGGCAAGTTATTGCAGTTGATGAATGAGACCGTTGATGGCGAATATCAAAACTGCAAAGCAAAAGGCGGCAAGTATACGCGTGAGAACTTCTTTAATAAGTACCCGGAAACGGCCGCCCTGGTGGCCAACATGTCGGATGAGGATATTTGGCGACTCAATCGAGGTGGCCATGACCCTGTGAAAGTTTATGCGGCTTACAAGCAAGCCACTGAAACGGTTGGACGCCCTACGGTCATCCTATGCAAGACCGTGAAGGGTTTTGGTTTGGGGGCTGCAGGGGAAGGTTTGAATATTGCTCATAATGTCAAAAAAATGGCCGAAGAGTCGGTTCGTTATTACCGTGACCGCTTCAATATTCCTGTGTCGGATGACGAGATCCAAAGCTTGCCCTATTTTCGTTTTGAAGAGGATAGCCCTGAAATGAAATACATGCGTGAACGGCGAGCAGCCCTTGGTGGCTCAATGCCTAAGCGGTGGGAGAATGCCGAAGAAAAGCTGGATATTCCCTCTTTAGATATATTTGATGCGACCCTGAAAGGGGCGGGTGATCGGGAAATATCGACCACCATGTGTTTTGTAAGGGTGCTTAATTCTTTGTTGAAGGATAAAAAAATAGGTTCACGGATTGTTCCAATTATTCCCGATGAAGCGCGCACATTCGGGATGGAAGGTTTATTCCGCCAGGTGGGAATTTACGCCAACGAAGGTCAGAAGTATGTGCCGCAGGATGCCGATCAGGTAGCCTATTACAGAGAGGATAAAAAGGGGCAAGTTTTGCAAGAGGGGATCAATGAATTGGGTGCCATGGCGTCATGGATCGCCTCTGGCACCTCTTATTCGACCTGCAATGTGACTACGATTCCATTTTACATCTACTACTCGATGTTTGGTTTCCAGCGAGTTGGCGATTTGGCATGGGCCGCTGGGGACAGTCAGGCGAGAGGGTTCCTGCTCGGTGCAACTGCAGGGCGAACCACTCTTAATGGCGAGGGCTTGCAGCATCAGGACGGGCACAGTCATGTGCAGGGTAATTTGATCCCGACCTGTGTGACCTACGATCCGACCTATGGTTATGAGATTGCCGTGATTGTGAGTGAGGGGCTGCGTCGTATGTATGTGGAGAATGAGAATATCTTTTTCTACCTGACCTTGATGAATGAGAATTACAAGCAGCCGGCGATACCGAAATCCAAGACGATTGGAGATGAGATCATCAAAGGTATCTATTTGCTTGAACGAGTTGAGCCAGAGAAGAAAAAGGCGCAAGCCAATGTGCAGCTGATGGGTAGTGGGACTATCCTTGTTCAGGTTCGCGAAGCCGCGCAGCTATTGGTAAAACATTATGGGGTATCCAGTGATGTTTATTCGGTGACTTCATTCAATGAATTAGCGCGTGAGGGCATGGAGGTTTCACGGTGGAATATGTTGCATTCCAAGGCGAAAGAAAAAACTGCCTATATTTCAAACGTGATCACTCGTGAAGCGGGTCCCGCCATCGCGGCTACTGATTACGTTAAATCGTATTCCGAGCAGGTGCGCGGATTCATTGATACCGATTACCGCTGCCTGGGAACGGATGGTTTTGGTCGCAGTGATAGCCGGGAAAATTTACGCAATCATTTTGAAGTCAGCGCGAATTACATCGTCGTGGCGGCATTGTATGAATTAGCCAAGCGTGGAGAGATTGATAGAAAGTTAGTAGTAGATGCCATAAAGCGTTTCAGCATCGATACGGACAAGATAAACCCTCTGTATGCGTAACTTTATTAACGAGCTTATTTTTCGTTTAAGGAAATAGAACTAAGGAATTATATAAAATGTCTGAATCGAAACAAATTCTGGTGCCGGATGTTGGCAATGACGAGGTCGAGATTATTGAAATCTTCGTTGCGGTGGGGGATACCATCAATGCTGAGGAATCCATTCCGGCAGTTGAGACGGATAAAGCGACAATGGATATTCCGGCGCCTTTTACCGGAGAGATCACTGAGCTGAAAGTGGCGGTAGGTGACAAAATCAAACAGGGCGATTTGATCGGCGTATTGCAAGTGCTTGCGGTTGAAGGCGGGGAGGCAGATGCAAGTGATGAGGCTCCGGCGGAACAGGAAGTCGTTGAGGAAACAGCGAGCGTTGAGGAAGAGGTGGTGGCTGAACCGGTTCAAAAGGGGGGCGAGAAAGAAAGCAGTGTTGCGGAGACTAGACCTGCCGTGGCGAGTGGTGGTGCCGGCGAAACGAACGTTTACACGTCCCCGTCGATTCGTCGCACAGCACGACAATTTGGTGTCGATTTAACGAAAGTAACAGGCACCGGACGTAAGGGGCGTATTCTAAAAGAGGACATGCACTTGTATGTGAAGGGTCAGTTAGCAAATCACGGTGGAGGATCGGCCTCTACGGCAGGAGGGTTGAATGTTCTCGCCGCAGCCAAGGTCGATTTCTCCCTGTTTGGGGAAGTCGAGGAGCGTGCTCTGACTAGAATACAGAAGATCTCGGGACCAAATTTGCATCGCAACTGGGTGACGATTCCGCACGTGACACAATTTGACGAAACAGACATCACTGATCTTGAATCATTTCGTAAGGAGCAAAACGCGACGGTTCAGAAACAAGAGCTGGGATTCAAAATCACGCCCTTGGTATTCATCATGAAGGCGGCGGCAAGCGCTTTGGCGGCTTATCCTATTTTCAACTCTTCCTTGAGCGCAGATGGAGAAAATTTGGTGATGAAAAAATACTGTCATCTGGGGGTAGCGGTCGAAACGGCGAATGGATTGGTCGTCCCTGTGGTGCGCGATGTTGATAAAAAAGGTATTTATGAGCTGTCTAAAGAATTGCTGGAGATCAGTCAAAAAGCCAGAGCTGGTAAGTTGACGTCGGCTGACATGCAAGGCAGTTGTTTTACCTTATCCAGTTTGGGAGGAATAGGGGGCACGGCGTTCACACCGATCATTAATGCGCCGGATGTGGCCATCCTGGGTGTGTCGAGAAGTGAAATCAAAGCCAAATGGAACGGCAGTGAGTTTGAACCTCGATTGATGTTGCCCTTGGCCTTGTCTTATGATCACCGGGTCATCGACGGCGCTGTTGCCGCGAGATTCATCGTTCACCTGAGTGGCGTTCTGTCGGATCTTCGCCGTTTGGCTTTGTAAAGGGGATGCCTTTGCGTGGTTATTGTGCGCCTGGGGTGAGATGAAGAGTTCAAATCAGTGATTATTTTGGAATAAAGATGAAGGAGGATATAAAAACTCAAGTGATGGTTTTGGGCGGAGGGCCCGGAGGTTATTCGGCCGCGTTTCGCGCTGCGGATTTAGGCCTGAAGGTTGTCTTGATCGATGCGCAGGAAAAGCTGGGTGGGGTTTGTCTCAATGTGGGATGTATACCGTCGAAGGCTTTGTTGCATGTAGCGAAAGTCATAGATGATGCAGAAAGCATGGCGGCGCATGGGGTGAGTTTTGCTAAGCCTGAAATTGATCTGTCGAAAATTCGTGATTGGAAAAACAGTGTTATTGATCAGCTGACTGGCGGCTTGGCAGCGATGGCGAAGATGCGCAAAGTGGAAGTGGTGACGGGTTACGGAAAGTTTACTGACGCCAATAGCATCGCAGTGAGTGGTGCGGAGGGGGAAATGGAGGTGTCTTTTGAACACGCGATTATTGCGACGGGCTCATCGGTGGTGAATTTGCCTTTCATCCCGGAAGATGAACGAACGCATCATGGATTCGACTGGGGCGTTGGAGTTAAAGGATGTGCCGGAAAATTTGCTCGTATTAGGTGGTGGAATCATCGGCCTGGAGATGGCGACGGTCTATAGTTCCCTGGGGTCCAAGGTGTCGGTGGTGGAATTTCTTGAGCAGCTGGTGCCTGCGGCAGATGCGGATGTGGTAAAGATTTACACGGACTATGTGAGCAAACGCTTTGAGCTCATGTTATCAACTAAGGTGACGGAGGTGCTGGCAAAAGAGGACGGCCTGTATGTGACTTTTGAAGGTGAAAATGCTCCCAAGGATCCCGTTCGTTACGATAAAATACTGGTAGCCGTTGGACGTAAGCCGAACGGGAGTTTAATTGATGCGGATCAGGCGGGTGTTCAGGTCGACGAGCGGGGCTTCATCAATGTGGACAATCAGTTGAAAACCAACATTGATCATATTCATGCTATCGGGGATGTGGTCGGTCAGCCGATGCTGGCCCACAAAGCGGTGCATGAAGCTCATGTGGCGGCAGAAGTGATTGCGGGCAAAAAGCATGCCTTCGAGCCACGCTGCATTCCGTCGGTTGCTTATACCGATCCCGAAATGGCATGGGCAGGCGTAACTGAGCGAGAGGCCAAAGAGCAGGGTTTGAATGTTGAAGTGGCAAATTTTCCATGGGCGGCTTCGGGTCGTGCCATATCATCCGGGCGCACCGAAGGTAAAACGAAACTTATTTTCGATAAGGAATCAGGACGTGTGCTGGGTGGCGCAATCGTCGGTATTAATGCTGGAGAAATGTTGGGAGAAATTTGTCTGGCGATTGAAATGGGGGCGGATGCTGAAGATGTCGCGTTGACGATTCATGCACACCCGACACTCAACGAATCCATCGGACTGGTTGCTGAAATATTCGAGGGCTCTATTACCGATTTGCCGAACCGTCAAGCGGTGAAGTGAGTAGTAAAGGCGTCGCAAGTCGCAATACAGAGCCGGAGCATAGTGGAAATAGGCGGAGTCAATTCAGGAAGAAGCCGCGACGAAGTTTTTCAGGAAGCGGAGCCCGAGATCCTGGCTACGTTCGGGGTGAAACTGGACGGCGCAGATGTTGCCTTTGCGGATTCCGGCGGCGAATGATATTCCGTAGTCAGCAGTGGCGCTGACCAGCTCTTTATCCTCGGGAGCAGGGTAGTAGGAGTGAACAAAATAGAAATAGGGATCGTCTGGCATATCGCGCCACAGGGGATCGGCATTGTCGGTAAATTTCACCTGGTTCCAGCCCATGTGTGGAATTTTGAGGTGCCCATCGCTTTGGAAGCGCACGACTTGTCCTTTCAAGAAGCCCAGACCTTTCACCTCAGGGGCTTCCTCGCTGGTTTCGAACAGCACTTGATAGCCAATGCAAATGCCGAGGAAAGGCTTATCTGCCTGTAACCACTCGAGCAAGGGTTCGCGCAGGCCTTGTTCATCGATGTGGCGAAGGCTATCACCAAAAGCGCCGACGCCAGGAAAAACCAGTTTTTCAAGCCCTTCAAAATCACGCGCTTTTTTTACGATGCGGGTGGGGACGTCGAGAGACTTCAGTGCGTTGCACACACTCAGTAAATTGCCGGCGCCGTAATCGATGATGCCTGTTGTATTTTCGCTCATGCCTGATGCCCTTGGTCAGTCGGGGGGAACCCTGCTTATAGCATTTCCTTGGTGCTCGGAATTTTCCCAGCGATTCGAGGATCGATTTGGATCGCCTGATCAACAGACCTGGCCAGTCCTTTAAAAATGGCTTCGGCCATATGATGGGCGTCACGACCGTAAAGCAATTCGATGTGGAGATTGATCAAGGCGTTGAATGCAAAACCGCGTAAAAATTCCTCAACCAGGCTAAACGAAAAGCTACTGCCTATGGTGTCCACCTGAGCGGGGGCACGGTATTCCAGGAAGGGGCGCCCGCTAAAGTCGAGTGCGACCCGGCAAAGGGTCTCGTCCATGGGTAGCAGTGCCCATCCATAACGGTAAATACCCTTTTTCTCTCCCAGCGCTTGTTTGATGCATTGGCCGAGCACGATGCCGGTGTCTTCAACCGTGTGGTGAAAATCCACTTCGATATCGCCTTTAGCATCTACGTTAAGATCAATGCGGCTGTGTCGTGAAAACAGCGTAAGCATGTGATCGAGAAAGGCAATGCCTGTATTGATATCAGATTCCCCAGTCCCGTCGAGATCGACAGAAATTGTGATTTCCGTCTCAGCGGTTTTGCGGTGGATCTTGGAGGTGCGTTGCTTCTTGCTCATGGTTCCAGAATCGAGTGTTATTGCGTGCACTGTTACAGCCAACAGTGCTCTGCAACAACTCTTTATCCCGTTGTCGTTCGAGACGGTATCTTCCTAGTCAAGGCTGTCGTATTGACTGTGTTCAGCGAGGGCTACTCACCTCCACCTCCACCGTCTCCGCCACCTCCGCCCCCCCCGATCCCCTTCTTTTTGAGCACGAAGATGACGATTCCCATAACCGCGGCAAAGCCAATCAGAATTAGTTGAAAACTGGGGCCTCCTCCATCGCTACTGCTTGCGGCCGAAGGTGTTTTTTTAGTCTTCGTTTTCTTTTTAGTGCTTTTCGGTTTTTTGGGAGTATTGGCAGCTGCTTTTGCATCATCTTTCTGTTTTTTAGCATCAGCTACTTTTTTGCGTGCAACTCTGGCGGCTTCCAATACATCTTCTGCCGACTCGCCCTTAGCGTTCTCAGCTTT
>JAADHD010000274.1 GCA_013152075.1 Verrucomicrobiota bacterium
CCAACTTCTTCCGGCTGAATCGGCGAGGCTTTGTTGCCGAAAGAATTACGCACGTAAGTCAGAACCGACGCCAGTTCTTCATCGTTCAAGAGGGCTTCGAAAGGGGTCATCGGAACGTGACCGGGGTAGGTCTTGCCCTGGACTTCAATCGGTCCCATCAATCCCTTGAGTGAAATTTTGATGATGAGTTCGGGATCACCGTTTGCCCATGCTGTTCCAGCGAGCGGTGGGAAGCCTGCATCCGGAAGGCCCTTGCCGTCCGCTTGATGGCAGGTGCCACAGTGGCCCTCGCGGTAGTAAATTTCACCACCTTTGACAAAACGCTTGGCGTCCTTGCCTTGCAGGTGTTTGGGGGCCTTGATTTCTGGGTGCTCGGCGACTATCAAGGTTTGTCCGGCAAGTGCTGCGACCGCGTGATCAAAACTAGTCTGCGAAAAGTTGTCCAGGCCTGCCGCTTTGGCGACCGCCAGAATCTCTTCGCCGCTCTTCCGATCCAGGGTGGATGCCGCGGTGATGGCCTCGAGTCTCACCCGACCGCTCTTATCGCCAGCTGCAGCGAGCAGCAAATCCTTTTGCTCTGAAATTTGATGTCCATTAAAACGCAGAACACGAACGGCTGCCGAGCGAATGCGGTGATCCGATGATTTGAGCAATTCGCGTAACAGGGTTTCGTCGACCTGGTTGGCTCCCCATGTCACCCAAAGGGCTTCGAGTTTGTCGTGATCGCCCTTTTGTTTGGCAAGCCAGGGTTTGAGGGCGGCGAGCACTTCAGTTGTATCGCGTCCACGCAACTCGCGGCGTGTGCGATAACGGCTGCGGTATTCGTGGAGCTTGAGATTTTCCAATAGCTCGGCAATGGAGGCGCCGTCAATTTTGGCAGGTTCGACCAGTGGGCGGGACGGATAGGTCACGCGATAGATGCGACCGTGATCGTGATCGCGTAGGGGATCACGGGCGGAGTGTTGCATGTGACCGATCAATGCGTTTTGCCAATCGACTACATAGAGTGAGCCGTCTGGCGCAAATTCAAGATCGACCGGGCGGAAGTTGAGGTCTTCGGATACGAACAAATCCTGGACAAACTCGGTGGTGAAACCGGTTCCGGTTTCGATCATTTTGTGCTGCTTAGCTCCCAGAAAGCCGATGCTGTTGTTAAGCAGAATGTCACCCTGGGATTCATCCGGGAAGTGACGGCTGGAAACAAACTCAAGACCCGAGGTGGGACGAACTTTATTCGATGTGATGATATCGGGTGCAGCGATGTTTACACCGTAAACAGGTTTTACGGATCCGGGCATCATCCAGGTCAGGCTGGTGCCGGAGGTGTGAAGGAAAAAATCCTGGCCGTAATCGTTAAAAGCGATTCCCCAGGGATTGGGGATGCGGAACTGCGCGTAGTTGATGAGATGTTTGCGTTGGGGGCTGTAACGGTAGAAAGCGCCGTTGTTGCCGCGCACCGGACCGTAAGCGGTTTCGACGTTGGTATGGAGAAAAACTCCCTCGCCCATCATCAGTGCTCCCGAAGGATCATGCCGAGATGGCGTGATGGGTGTCATGGTCATCGAAGCCGCTGAGGATGACTTCCTTGGTGTCTGCTTTGTCATCGCCGTCGGTGTCTTTTAGCAAAATCAGGTTGCCGCTTTGGGAAACATAAACGCCGTCATGGGAAATTTCAAAACCGATCGGGATGTGTAGGTCATCGCTGAAAGTGATTTGTTTGTCAGCTTTGCCGTCATTATCGGTGTCCTCAAAAATGAGTAACTTGTCTTTGGGTAAGGGATCACCAATGAGGTGGTGAGGATAGCTCGCCATGGTGGAAACCCACAGGCGACCTTTGTTGTCGAAGGCCATTTGCACCGGGTTGGCGAGATCCGGGAAGCGGGATTCGTCGGCGAAGAGCTCGATTTTGTAGCCGCCCGCTGCTTTGATTTTGGTTTCAGATACTTTTCCGGGATTGTAATCTACCGTGCCGTTTTTCTTGCTGACCTTGTAGTTGGTTTCAACCGCAGGCAGCTTGAAAGTTTTGGCGTCTTCTGCCGCGAGGTCGAAAGGCTTGCCAGCCAGGGTTGCCCAGATCGCGCGATCACGAATCACGGTCATTTCGCGGGTCTTTTTGAACTCGAAGGGATAGTTGCCCGGTCCATAGGGATTGTAACGACGCCCGTAAGCATGCACGCCGTTGGGGATTTTGAAAACATTGAGCCAGGCCCAATTTTTTTCATTCACTGCAGCGAGAACCGCTTTGCGTGTGTCCCCTTTGACGGGAGCTGAACTGAAGAGTCGATTGCTGAGCATCGGCGCAAGTTTCTGGTATCCGAGTTCACTGAGCAGCGCTCCATCGGTGGTATATTCTTTGCCGTCGTTGTACCATTTGCTGGATGCGCCAAAAATGTCGATGAAGAGCACGCCGTTTTTATTGGCGATCTGGCGCATGGCGTTGGTGTAGAGTGAGAGATTGATATTTTCCGTCGAGCCGTCCGGAGTGCCGTATTTTTTTGAAAGATCCTGCATCGCGGTCGGTGAGACTAAAGCCAACTGCGGGATTTTCTTGCCGTTGTATTTCTGGCTCAGGGTGTGCTGGATAAAAGCTTCGAGTTCTTTTTTGTAGCGTTCGACGCCTCTCGGTCCTTCGAAGGAGGAGTTGAAACCGAAGAAGGCGATGATGGTGTCCGCTTGCAGCCGGGTCAGCCATTGGTCGGGAGTTTCGAAGTGACCTCCGGGTCGTGAGTCTACCTGGAACTCTTTGTTTACTAGCGCCTTGGCTTCAGGATAGGCGTATTGATTTTCCTTGTTGCGACTTGGGTGTGGACGAAAGAGAGGAGTGTTGCCCTCGTCGCACATGTTGCGAATTGTAAGATCCTTGTCGGGGAAACGAAGGAACATCTCGGTTTCAAATAAGCCAAAATGGTTCATTCTCGATCCCAGGCCGGACCCCAGTAGAACGATGTGATCGCCCTTGTTCACCACGAGTTTTTCGGGCGCAGGCTGAACCTTGAAAGGCACCGACTCAGGATTCATCGGTTTGATCACTCCGGGAGGAAGACCTTCTTCTTTTTTTGCCTGTTTGTTGCCCTTCTTTTTTCCTTTTCCCTTCCCCTTAGTTTTCCCATTTCCTTTGGCGTTAGCAGATTTGGCTTTATTAAAATTGGGCGCACCGGGGATAAAATCCTTGGGTTTCAAACCAACTTTGTAAGCCTTGAAGCTGAAAGGGGAAGGATTGTAGGATCCGAGAATTTTGACTTCGGCCTTAGCGGGAACTTCGAGGTCGAGTCCCCAGTAAATCGCATTGGTCACCAGACGCCGCAGGTTTTCATCAGTCAGATCAATGGATGCTCCCATCGTGGTGGTGAACACCTTGTTCTTCTTACCGTTTTTTTGAGAATATTCGCGCACCCAGGCCAGAGCCTGTGTGGGATCGTTTATCTTTCCTTCAACAGCTGGAGATTTGGAGTCGAGCGTCTGAGTTACTTGTCCGCGTAGCAGGATGGTCGATGGCTGAAGTGGCTTGGCTCCGTAAACATCGGTGGTCACAAAAATAGTGCCTACACCATTCAAGACCGGGTGTTTCTTGTTAGCAGCTTCCACCACTGAACGTGTGCCTTCCACCTTGTGCTTTCCGTGGTGACTCACCCAGGTCTCACCCAGCACCTGTCGCCCAAAGCCTTTTTCCCATCCGGTGTCCGCTTTGGCATTGAAAGAATATTTAGCCCACTTGCTGCCGCCGGGAAAATTAAAGGCATGAGTGGAGGTGCGTAAGGCCACGATAGGCACTCCGCGGTTGAGGGCTTTTTCGAAACGTTGCATCGAGGCGTCATCCCATTTGCGAAAACGCAGACTCATGATCAGGGCGTCGGCGGAATCGAGCGCTTCGGAATGGGACAGGCTGGCTCCGTTGTCGGGATTGACGGTGCCATCAGGATTCATAGAAAAAAGCACGGTGCAACGGAAACCCTGCTTGGCGAGAATTTGCGCCATCATTGGCATGGCTTCTTCGGAACGGTATTCTTCATCGCCGGCAAGAAATACGAGGTGTTTGCCTTTGCCTGGCCCATCCGCGCCTTCGAATACCAGGTGATCGCCATCGGCGGCAAAAAGAGATGCGCTCAGGGCGCAAAGAACGAGTGAAAGGATAAGGTGTTTTTTCATAAATTTGAAGATCCGGGGTCTTGGAACTGTAAGCTAATTGGGAGGGGCGAAACTAAAGACGGAGATGCAGAAAGATGCAACGAGGATTCTATAATCCTTCGGGCACGTAAATGCGCCATTCTTTAGTAGCCCTTGCTCCAACTTGGACAGCGGCGCCTTTTTATCGGAAAGTGCGGACTTCCGTCATGGAAATACAAGGGTAAAACGCGCTGAAGGAATCTATTGCCCTACAGGCGGTCTTTATTCTTCTCAAGATATGCAGTCACTTGTTTCTGTAAATCAGCGGAGAGTGATTGTTTTTCAAGGTACGCATATACTCGGCGGGAGACGAAAAACTTTTCATGTTTTAATAGTTCCGCAGCTTTCTCCGCGACCTTGGCAGAGCCCGGGTTTTTTTTATTCATCAGATTGAGAAAAAGATGAACTTCGTAATAGCTTTCCAAGGTGGGAAGATAATCGCACAGAGCATCGTAGAATCCTGGCAGGTGTTTTTGAGATTCGGCGCTCAAGGCTTCGAGGATGAGTAGGCGTTTCTTACTGTCGGCTTCCGAAAACAAGCTGATGATCGAATCATCATAAATCTGATTTGAAGCCGCGGCTTGCTTGAGGTAAGCCAAGGCTGGAGTGATCAGTTTTTCTGAGCCTGATTTGCTTCTTTTAATCACGGCATTAAAAAATGACGGCTCAGTGAGCTGGCGTTTTTTTGCATACTTCAGAGCGAATTGTGTGCTGTCGGTGTCAGCGCTTTCGAGATAGCTGCGCAATTTTTTGTCGCTGCAATCCTTGCCGGTAAAATCTCGTATGTATTCGGTGAGCAAGCCGTTGGACCAATGCCAGAGGTCGTAACAGGTGTAACCCGCGCCGAGAATGACAGCGGTTTTCAGATTGAGGATGGTCGGTTGAGATACCGCGGCTACACCGGCGTCATCTGCATCGGAAGTCGAGAGTTTAGGTGCGGCTTTTGCGGTCATCGCTTCTTTTTCGACTTCCTTGAGCGGTGAGTCGAGATCCTTCAGGATGCCTTGAAGCTTTGTCAGATCTTTTGGCGTGAAAGGCACGTGATCGAGTTTGGTCAGTTGCGATCCGTAAGCGACTCCGAAGCGTTGATAGTGACCGAGCGCGTCCCAGTGCAGCTGGACTTTGACCACTTCGCAGGTCTTGTCACGGCAGATGACAGAATCCACCCACATCGAGTAGGCAGTGGGTTCTCCGTGTTGATCAAACCATTGCGTCAGAGTGTGCGGCGTGGGTTTCGCCTCGGCGTCACCGGGATGCACGATTGTCAAACTGTGCTCGACTTTATGGGCTGATGGGGAAGAAGGTTTCGGTTGTGCGTATGAGGGTATGCCTACAATAATAAGCAATAAAAAAAATGCGGTGATCCTGATAAAAACAGCGGTTCGCGAATTGAGTGGAATCCGGGTGCTAAATTCAGGAGTCATTTTTTGGCAGAATTCTTAGCGGTCAAATCCTCTGCAAGAATGGATTTCGCGTGAGTGGCATAGTGGCCGCGAAGGTCTGAGGCGTAGGATGTTAGAATTTTTCTGGCGATGCCGTTATGATCGCCACAACGATACAAGGCGCGAGCGAGAATCAGTTCACGCAGGGAATTGTTACGGGTTGAATTATCGACGGTGCTCTTCGGCGAACGTTCGATGATGTCATTGATCTCAAGAAAGGTGTGCCCACTGATTCCGGGTTTTGCCAACAGGTCGGCCAGAGGTTTGGCGGCTTTAGGATCGCGGTAATTTTCCAGTGCGATGGCAACTGCGCGGGTGTGGGAAAATTCACTCTTTGGAGTGAGTGCTTCAAGTTTGGCAATGATCACCGGTAGGCCGCGTTGATCCCGTGTGCGTCCCAGGGCGATGATCAGGTTATCGAGCGGGCTGGTAGAGGCCCCGAATTGACCCATGCCGCGGAAATTCCAGCCTTCGTCCCAGCTGGCTGCTTTGACAGCCGCGATGAGGGATTCGGCTCCGGTTCCGTCATGGAGCATGCCGAGCACGTGGGCATAACGTAGTTTTTCATCATCGCTGGTGTTGTCCTTAAAGGCCTCGCGCAGTAAAGGCATTGAGATTTTTGTATCCGTCAGCACCTGGGCTATGCCGCTGTAATCCTTGCCGATGGCCTTGACCGCTTCCTGCATGATGGCCGGGCTGATAGGATAACTGTCTCCGATCGTGAGCATTTTTTCGGGGATGATGTCCTGCTCGACAAGATGTTTTTGCAGCGCTTTGATATCGATCTTGCGAATAGTGGTGCCGTTTTCGGCAGCCATTGCCGAGGCTTTTCCGGCCGCATAACCTTGATTCTGGACATCTGCCTGCATGCGCATCACTGGCATGGCGTCGCCGTGGGCACTCATGCCGAGACCGGTGACGAGCAAGCCGTCTTTGCCCTTGGGCATCAGGGCGCGGTAAGGGACGTTGCCGGTCAGGCCTTTTTTATCCGGCGGCGTGACCATGAACAGCGCGTGGCTGGAGAATCCATGGTTGTCGAAATTGCTTTTGGACACCGTGATGATGTCCGGGTAAGTGCGGTCGTTGATGATGTCCATCGGTGAGATGACGATGTCGCCCACGATGCGGCGGCGGGCACGGGTATCGATGAGCTGACCGAGGTCAAAGGCGTCGGCATACTTGCGTTTGCCGACCACATGAATGCGCCACATGTCGAGCACGTCATCGTCATCGACAAAGGTCCAGTCGGTATTGAGATAGCTTTCCCCCGGCGTCATGGGCGGCAGGCCGGTGCCTTGCACGGAAATGTGATCACCTTTGATCGCCTGGGTTTCCATTCCAGCACAGGCTGGGATCACGGCATTGCCGGTGGAATCAATGACCGTGTTGGCAAGCACCGCACCGCGTCCGTGGGGAGTGGCAACGATGACGCCGACGCAGCGGTCTCCATCCATGATCGCGCCTGCGCCCAAGGTTTGAAACCAGACGTCGCCGCCTGCTTTGACGATTTCACTGCGTAGCCATTCCATTTTGTGTTCGATGTTCCAGCCCCTGTTGCTTTTGACTCCGGGGGTGTAACTGTCGACGCCTTTGTCGATTTCGGCGGTGAAGCCGACTCGGTTGCCATGGTAGTATTTTGAAATACGACCGATGGTTCCAACCCCGCCGAGTCCGTAAAGGTATTCGAGTACCAGAGTTTTTGCCCCGCCGCGTGCAGCACCGACACCTGCGGGCGCTCCCCCTGTTCCTCCTCCGACTATCACAGTATCATAACGGGCAATGACAGGAATGCCGCGGGTGGGATTATTGATGCTTGGAGTTTTGCCGAGAGTCGGCAGAGAGCGAAGGCCTTGCAGCATTTCCCCGACGGTTACTTTTTTTGCATTGGCGACAGGTAGGCCGCTGACGGTAATTTCTTTGGCGTCGCCTATTTTTAAGGTCTTGGCTTCAGCTGCTGCAGCACTACCGACGAGCGATCCCAGATCGATGCCAGGAAGCGGACGCATGAGCGTGCTTGCGGCTTCGCGAGAAAGGGCTGCGCTACCTCCAAGCACATAAACGCCGTCCATTCCTATCGGGCGAAGAGTATCGAGGTTAACTTTGTCAGCTCCCTGCCACGCTCCTTTTTGCTGGGCGCGTGCTTTGAGCGGATCAGGAGGAACCTGATAAAGTTTTTCCGAGGCAGCTACCTGATTGGTCTGCCAGCTTTGATTGCGTGCCTCTTGATCGGCACGCGCAAAGGAGGCCCAGCTGCTGTCCTGCATAGGAAGCTTGAAGTCGTATTCGTAAGCTCTGACGATTTGTCCGCCAACGGAAAAGTTGATATCCAGCGCTTTGGCATTTTTACCGGGATCACCACCGAGAACGATGCGTTTGAAAGATTGGGGTCCGGCGGGGTAGTCAGCGAAAGTCGCGCCAGCGAGACGCGCGGCAACGGCGCGATCGGTGGCGTCGATGAGCACCTTGGCGCGAACGGCCTGACGACCCGAGCGATTGACGATGGTGATGCCGGCAAATTTGCCTTCAGCGTCACGCAGGACATCGCCGACATAGGAGCCGTAGAGGAAGTCCACTTTGGCGTTAAGCAGTGCTGTGTCGAGACTGCTTTTGACCTGCATCGGAGTGGTGACGGCAAGTAACTGTTGTGGGGGAGAGCTATTGTTTTTGAGTGTGGATGCCGAGCCATTTTCAATGTGCAACTCTGCCAGTAGCATACGCTTGCTGTCCGCAGCTTTTTTTGCTGTCAGTTGAAGATAGCGTGCAGTGGTTTCAAACGACGCTCTCAGATCGATGGTCTTTTCCTCGGCCGCACCCCAGCCTGGGTTTTTGATGGTGGTGATCTTTTTCCATTGTGTTTTGTCATCACTGGCGGCGACTTGTAGTTCGCCGACAGCGAAGTCACCGGCACGCTGAAATGTCATCAGGCTGAGTCCTGCGATTTTAACCGCTTTGCCAAGATCGATGATGAGTGTGACATCTTCGTCGTATTGTAAACTGTCAGTGGTAGCGGAATTGCGCTGGCCGTCAAAAAGTCGTGAGGAGGTTTTGGTGTCCGGGTGTTTCGGCGAGGCCTTGAGCTTGCTGGTATAGGTAAAGGGCAACGCTGGCTTCAGGGGGGGCGCAGGCAGGTGCTTTGCCGCTTTCGCAAAAATCGCTTTGCCGAGAGGGGAGACCGGCACTTCTCCCTTTTCCAACCAGAGGCGGTAAGTGGCACACATATCAACTCCTAGATAGGGGCGAGAAGCCGCCAGAAAGACGCTAGCCCCTTGCTCGGCGGCGGCAACAGCGGCGGCGACACCACGGGTCGTGCCGCCCACGACGATCACATCGACGTCGTAGGCAAGTGGGATTTCACGGGAGGACTCGGTGATCGTTGCGGCTTTATTTTCCTGCGCGAAGGTGATAAGCGGTAATAGGAAAAGAATGGTGAGTGGGATAATGAGGCGTAGTTTCATGGCGGGTAAATTTGTAATAAAGCTTGTTCTGTTCATCCATCCAGTTTGATTGACTGCTGCCGGATTTGTCGGGGAAAATATTGCCCTGTGTTATAATATAGCCATCGATGTGCTTTTTGGACAGGTAAGCCGCATTTTTTCCTCTAAATCGCAGAGGTCGGATACTCTTCGCCGTAGCTGAAAGTGTAGGTATCGGGATCGTAATCGAGTTGTCTGAAATAAATACCGGTAATACTGTGTCTGTTGCGATTGAG
>JAADHD010000180.1 GCA_013152075.1 Verrucomicrobiota bacterium
TCATGTCCGATGTCGCCCGCCTCACCTGACGGTAGCGATCCGGAGCGGTTACTGTATAAATAATAGCCCCGAGGATAAGAAAAGGAATGGGGATCATGGCGATGCCAGCAAGTGCGGGATTTAAAAGAGCCATCCAGATGCCAAAGATAATGATTTGCAGGATGGCGGCGACGCCTTGTTCGATGCCGTCGATCAGCACTCGCTCCATAGCGGTGACATCTTCGGTGACCCGGGTCATGACATCACCAGTGCGTTTGTTGTCGAACCAGCGCATGGGCAGGCGTTGAAGTTTATGGTAGATATCCGAGCGGATATCATAGATCACTCGCTGTTCGAAGGTATTGTTGATCACAATTCTCAGGGCGTTGAAGAGATTGGTTCCCGCGAAAGCAGCTAGCACGATACAGATGGCAGTGATCAAGCCGTCAGTGTCCCGATTGGGAATAATCACATCGATGATGTTCACCGTCATCTGGGGGAAAACCACCATGAGCAGTGTCATCAAAACGGTGCAAATCAGTTGCACCGATCCCAGCAGGGGGTAGCGGCGCAGATAGGCAAAGACACGAAAGGTGGTGCTCATACGAAGGTAAATAATGAAATATGACAGATATTGTGTAGTTTCCAGTGGGGAATCATTGTTTCGGTATTTCGATGGATTGGATTTCCCAGACTAGGCTCGTCTGTCACTGAGCTTGTCCGAAAGGTAAAAAATGTCGCCCAAGAAAAAACGCATACTGTTCAGAGTAATGATACTTCCTCTGTTGGTAATAGGGGTGTTCATTCTACTTTGCAATCTGTGGGTTGTCCTTTCGACGAAATCACGCGTTTATGATTCAATTGATGAGGTAAAAAGTAACTCGATCGGTCTGGTGTTGGGAACCGCAAAAAAAGTAGCGCCTACCAGCCCTAATCCGCATTTCGAGCATCGCATGGCGGCGGCAACTGAGTTATTTCTCCAGGGAAAGGTCAAACATTTGCTCGTCAGTGGTGACGGGGCTTCCATATATTATAACGAGCCGCGTGACATGACGGCGAAACTGGTCAGTCTGAAAGTTCCGGAGGAGGCGATCAGCTCCGATAATTCAGGCTACCGGACTTTGGATTCTATTGTCAGGGCAAAAGAAATTTATGGGTTGGATGAAGTGACTATTATATCTGATGGTTTTCACGTCAGCCGGGCTTTGTTTGTGGCACGAAAATTGGGTCTGAATGCGATTGCTTTCAGTAGTGAGCCGGTCAAACTGAAATATTCTCTAAAGGCCCGTTTGAGGGAGTACCTGGCTCGTGTGCTGGTGGTGTTGGATCTTTATATTTTTGATACTCAGCCTGATCAATTGGGTGACCCTGTTTCGATCGTGATTTCGGATGCTGACACGGGAGTAAGGTCAGATTCGATAGAGCTTACTCCGCAGGTGGCTCCGGAGAAGAAGGGCGAATAGCAGGAGCCGGGGAAGAAGAGGCTTCATCAATTTTTGGCGGTATGACATCGGGGATTAAATACACCAGCCCGAAAAGTGCTGCCAGTAGTGTAATCGTGCCGAGGCTCAGATAACCCGTGACCAGCCCTGCTATGGCAATGCTTTTGCCATCCAAATTGTTCTCGGCATGGCGGATTTTTTTGAGGGCCATATGACCGCAGATAACTGCCGCGATGGCAACCGGTAGAAAGATGATGCCAAGTAAACCCAGGCAACCGAGGGGTAGCAGTGAAGAGAGTCCGCAGATTAGACTGGCAATGGCGAGTGGATGAGCGGGTTTGTTTGTGCCCGGTTTGATATGCTTAGGCAATTTTGGCGGAGCGGCAGAACCCAACTCGTCTAAAAACCATTCTGGGTGCAAAGTGCCACAAGGCTGCCAGTCAGGCAGATCGGAATTCCAAACCAGGCATTGTCTGGTGATGAGTTTGTCGGCGGCGAGTTGCTTTAGGTTTTTTTCTGATATGGGTACCTGTTGCTTTTCATCATTTGCATAAAACCACTCGTTTGCCATTTGGGAAGAATAACAAAGGTGGGAGCTGACTCAAGAAAATGTGGAGTACTGGCGAAATTCTTCCAACCGGGTTTCGAATTCATCATTCGAGAGCTCTTGTAGGCGATGAGTGCTGAAAGATTCGCAGGAGTAGCCGGCAATGATGGTTCCCCTCGCTATGGCGCCGGTCAGGTGGTCGAAATTCAACTCGTCATGATCCAGGCTGCAAAGATGTCCGGCCATGCTGCCGATAAATGAATCTCCGGCTCCAGTGGGGTCGTGTAGCTGAAGCAAAGGGTACGCACCACAGGTGAAAAAACGATTTTTACCAAACAGCAATGCGCCGTGTTCACCCTTTTTGATAATCACGAAACGTGGGCCCATTTCAAGCAGTCGGTGACCAGCTTCCACCAGATTACCGGTTTCAAGCAACAGTTTGGCTTCACTGTCATTCAGGACAAGCAGATCCAGTCGGGGTAAAAGCTCCATTAAGCGGTCTCGTGCGACGGTGATCCAGAGATCCATAGTGTCAGCAATTACGAAACCCGGCTTGTCCCCGATTTGATCGAGAATAGCATGTTGATTGTCCGGGCTGTCATTGGCGAGCAGCACAATTTGTGACGATAGGCCGGATTCTGATACACTGGGTTTATACGCTTCCAGCACGTTCAGTGATACATCCAGAGTTTCCCGGGTGTTCATGTCATCAAAATACTCACCGCTCCAACGGAAGGTTTCGCCGTCAGAAAACTGCACGCTGTCGAGATTGATGTCCCGAGATTTAAATAGTTCGATGTGCTGCTCAGGAAAGTCGGCGCCTACTATGCTAACCAGATTAACCGGGCTGAAAAAACTTGCGGCGATGGCGGCGTAAGAGGCGGACCCACCTAACAGGTTTTGGTGTTCGTCGTGAGGGGTCTTAACGTGGTCGATGGCTATGGATCCGGATATTAGTACACTCATGATATTTTTATGAAATTGAATTGGCGATTATAACAGGGACTTGAGATCTTTGGTGTAATTCTCAACGTGTTCGGCCTGGAGAATTCCCGACACCACTACGATACGGCATGCGCCGGCCGCGATAACTGATTTGGCGTTTTCGTCTTTGATCCCGCCGATGCAAAACACTGGTAGTTTAGAGTGTTCCTGGTGAACTTGCTCGATTTCGTTGGTTCCGATCGCTGGGTAGTCAGGTTTTGTGGGTGTGCTGAAGAGTGGCCCGAAGCCGATGTAATCAATCGGTTCGGCGGCGGCAGAGTGTGCTTGCTTAAGGCTGTGGGTTGAGAGCCCGACCAACATATCAGACCCCACAATTTCACGAACTTCATGTGGGGATAAATCATCCTGGCCAACGTGAATTCCCTCTGCGGCAATGTCTTTTGCGATCTCGGGGTAATCGTTGATGATAAGGGGGATTCCTTGAGAGTGGGTCAACAGGTGGATTTCCCGCCCCATGGCAGCGATCTCTTTCTGTGTCCAGTTTTTGGCGCGCAACTGGAGGATGTCGATTCCTCCAGCGAGCATTTTTTTAACCATAGCGAGGACTTGCTCGTGTTCGACATAATCGCCATCCAGGATGCCATACAGGTAGCAGTCGGTGATCGCTTTCATGACTTGAAACTTGAAAACTCAAGTGGGTTTTAACCAGGGTGCCCGATAGGGGTCAGGATTCAAGTTTCACTACGGGTAGCTCTGGAGGCTCCGGTTTGGAATCAATAAATTTTTCGACCCACCCAATGTTGTAATCGCCCTTTTTGAAGTCGGGGTGATTTAGAATTGAAGATTGGAAGGGGATTGTTGTTTTAATGCCCTCCACCAAAAATTCATTCAGTGCTCGTTTCATGCGGGCGATGGCTCCCTCGCGCGAGGAGGCGGTGACGATCAGCTTGGCGATCATCGAGTCGTAGTAGGGTGGCACGGTATAACCGCTGTAAACATGAGTGTCGACGCGCACGCCGCGTCCTCCTGACGCGTAGAAAAGCTCAATTTTTCCCGGACTGGGTGCAAAATTATTGTAGGGATCTTCCGCATTAATCCGGCATTCAATCGAGTGCCCCCTCACGACGCTGTTGCGGACGTGCTCTGAAATTGGTTGGCCGGCGGCTACTTGAATTTGCTCTTTGATCAGGTCGCACCCCCGTACTTCTTCAGTGATCGGGTGCTCTACCTGAATTCGAGTGTTCATTTCCATGAAGTAGAAATTTTCATGTTCATCGACCAGATACTCGATGGTTCCGCAGTTCTCATAGCCGATTTTTTTGGTGAGGTTCACAGAGGCTTCTGCCATGCGTTGGCGCAGTTCGTCGCTGATCAAAGGCGACGGGGTTTCTTCGATGATTTTTTGGTTTCTTCTTTGTAAAGAGCAATCGCGTTCGCCGAGTTGTGCAGCATTACCATGGCTGTCACCTATTATCTGGAATTCAATGTGGTGAGGATTCAGGACAAGCTTCTCAATGTAAACATCGTCTTCGCCAAAACAGGCTTTGGACTCTGCTCGTGCAGCTTTGAACATAGAGGGTAGCTCATCTTTATCCGCAGCAGGTCTCATGCCTCGACCGCCGCCACCTGCGGTGGCTTTGATCATTACTGGGTAACCTAGTTCCTCGGCAACAACCAGAGCTTCTTCAACAGTGGGGACGATGCCTGGGCTGCCCGGGGTTACGGGCACGCCATGTTTGACAGCCATTGCCCGGGCCATATTTTTGTCCCCCATCATGGCGATAACTTCCGGGGAAGGCCCGATAAACTTTATATGGCAGCTGTCACAAATTTCAGCAAAACGTGCGTTCTCAGAAAGAAAGCCATAGCCGGGATGAATAGCATCCGCATTTGCGATTTCGGCGGCGCTCATGATGGCGTCAACTTTCAGATAACTTTCGGCGCTGGGGCCGGGTCCGATGCAGATGGCTTCATCTGCCAACTGGACGTGCATGGAGTCGCTGTCCGCTTCGGAATAAACCGCAACGGTGAGGATTCCCAATTCTTTACATGCACGAATTACCCTGAGGGCAATTTCTCCGCGATTGGCTATAAGTACTTTATGGAACATGTCAGGATGAGTCGAAGCGTAAGGTCGTTTCTCGACCGGAGTGGCGAGCCGTGTTATGCCGATTTTACTCGGAACAAAGGTTCACCGTACTGAACCGGGGTTCCATTTTCTACCAGTACTTTGGTGATGGTTCCTTTGACTTCGGCACTGATTTCGTTCATCACTTTCATGGCCTCGATGATGCAGACGGCGCTATTTTCGCTAACCTCTTTGCCGACCTCGGCAAAGGCATCCGATTCCGGATCAGTTGCTCGGTAAAAAGTGCCGACCATGGGCGAGGTGATCTCAACCTCTCCCGGTGGAAGGGCATCACCATCGGCGGCTGGAGCGGCAACGGAAGGAGCGGCTACTGCCGCTACTGGAGCCGGAGCCATCATCGGTTGCGCTATGCTCATTGCCTGCTGCAGGGCGGCAAGATCTGCGCCTTTTTTCAGCTTGACCTTGTTACCGTCGCGCTCGAGATGAAAATGAGTGAGTTCATTCTCGTTCATGAGCTCTATGATTTGTTTGATTTCTTTGATATCCACGGTTTCGGCCTTGCGGAATTTGATTGAATTAAGATTGAAACTTAAAGGTTTCCAGCCCGTTTGTAGAGGAAAAACGAAGCCTAGGGAAGCTAGTTCTGTCAGGGGACTCGTCAAGTCCCTATGAACGTAATAATTTGCCCCCGTTTTTCAGGCTATGGGCGGCTATTTCAATTTATCAAGAATAGCGAATACGCGGTCAAAATCAGCATAAGTGTTGTAAAAATGGTGGCTGAAACGGATGTAAGACCGCCCGAGCCGATCGCTGCGCAAAGAGCTGTCAATTCGGTTTTTGGTCAGATGGCGAAAACACTGTCGCATCCAGTCGGGATCTTTTTTGTGGAATGTCGTGATTCCGGAGGCAGAATCTCCCGTAAGGGGTTCGTGAATCTGGAATCCTCTTTCTTGTAATCCGCCAACCAGATATTGTTTGAGTGTCAGTATTCGATTCGCAACATTATCGATACCGATGTCGTTGATTAGATTGAGAGCGGCTCTCATACCGTATATACCGGAAAAATTCAGCACTCCGGGTTCATAGCGGCGTCCACCGGCTTCGTATTCAATTTGCTCGCGTGTGACAAAGTCGGGTGATTTCACATTCCACGCTCCGTGCAGGGTGGGCTGTAGTAAGTCGAAGTGCTTTTCCTTCACATAGAAAATTCCAGCTGCCGCCGGGCCGAGCATCCACTTGTGGGAATCGGCGCAAAGAAAATCCACGTGATCAATCGGGGTCGGGAACGCGCCTGCTGTTTGAATGGCGTCGAGACAAAAGAGGATATCGCGATCTTGAAGTAGTCGGCCGATGGCATTGATGTCGATTCGGTAGCCGGTCAAAAAATGACAGGAGGCCAGAGCAACCAGCCGAGTTCTTGGAGACAAGGCACTTTCCACCAGCTCAGGAGTAATTTTGCCTGCCTGATCAGGCTTCACATAAACCACTTTCACTCCCTGTTTTTGCAAATTTTGCCACGGGTAAACGTTGGCCGGGTAGTCGTCTAGGTAACAAACGACTTCGTCGCCCGTCTGCCAGGTCAATCCGTTGGCAACAAGGTTGAGCCCCAGAGATGTTGGGCCCAGTAGCGCGATTTCGTTGGCCGAAGCACCGAGAAGTTGTGCGGCCGATTCCCGGGCGGCGTCCATTTCGCCTAAATGAACCTCGGTGAAATCAAGGTCGCCTGTCGCATAGGCGTGGTTGAAATCGTGCATTGCCTGTTCTGTCACGCGAGGCAAAACGGTAATCGCTGCGTGAGCTAGAAAAATGTGGTTCCGAGTGACGGGGAATTCCTGTTCCCGGTAAGCGGTGTCTGGATCGATACGTTCAAAGTAGTCCATAGAGTATTTCGACTAAGGGTGAGCTTGTAGTGTCTTCACGCTCGCTGGGCGTTTTCTCCTTCTTCAATCAGTTCCCAGAATACTTTCGATTCGCTCAGGGCTTCATCTTCAGACAGCGGTAGGTTGGTGCGAAAAAGAAAGTCTTGGAAAGTGTTTTTATTCAGCACGCGGCGAACGAGAATGCCTTCTTCGGTAGCTTCAAAATAAATGCGCATATCTTTTGCACGGTAGCGGAACAAAGCTTTTCCATCCCGCTCCAGTCGGCCGAATTTTTCACCATCCGGATTTTCCAGGTCGTCGGGAGTTACTTGGAATTCACTTAGTAATTCCAGTTGGGTCAAGGTAGGCAACTGAGATAGTTCCGCTGCACTGATTTCATTAAATATAAATTGGAACACAATGGAATATTGACCTTGATCAGGTAAAATCTCCAGAGAATTATATTTTTTTGCGGGCGGGCTGTGCTGGATAACAGGCCGCCGGACTAAAAATCGAAAGATGGATAGTGCGTTGGCATTGAGTCGCCAAACGTGAAAAAAGTTACAGCCCCACCAGACTTTCGCCTGTGTGAGGCTGTTATTCCCCCCCAAGGAAATCTGCCTGAGTATCCCATGAATTTTAAAAAATAAGCAAGAATAAAGAGCGCTTATGTTTTTAAAATATTGTTTATTAATTGAGGGGAGATTGTTTTGTCATTGAGCTTTCCTGTTTGGTTATTAGAGAATTCGTGTTTTGATTGAAGGGATATGGAATTTTCTATTAGTGAAATGGTCGTTTGGTTGGTGGTGGGTGCCCTGACAGGTCCCGTGGTTGGGATGTTGACGAAGCGGAGTCGCGATGGATTTGGGAAGTGGCGAAATTTGGGCATTGGGTTGGTGGGCGCGTTGATTGGCGGTTTCCTGTTAAAGTTGTTTAACATCGATCTCGATCTGGGCCTTGATTCGTTTACGATCAGTCTTCAGGATCTGATTGCTGCATTTTTGGGGGCTTTGCTTTTTCTTTTGATTGTTGTGATCATTCAGAAAAAGGGGTGAGAAACCCAACTCTTCCAGCCCTGAGACGGACAGCCGGAGGCAACGGGTGAAACGCATAGTGCTAGCAGCTTAACTATTTTGTCTTACGCCCTACACCCATCCCGCCGGTTGTTGGCGGGGTTCTTTCAAGCAGCTTCCCGTTTTGATGCGGCGAAGGCCAGGGTTCCTGCAAGGGTGACCAGTAAGATCAGGGCCAGGGCGATTTGCCAGATTTTGAGATTGCGCTGTAGTCCGAAACGCAGCTCAAGCTCCAGTGGGGCGTTTTCCGCTACCTGCACGCTGCGGCTGAAGGTGTAAACTGTGCCTTCTTCCGGCAGGGTGATGGTGATCGCCTGCGGAGCGGGTTCGGTGCTGCGTTGATGTTGAACTAAGCGTCCAGCGATTTGCTGGAGGATGGCGTTGTCTTCGGTTGAGTTCCCCATCAGCAATTGGCTGAGTTGCTGGGGGCGGAAGTTCAGTTGGCCTTGCTGCAGCACAGGGTTGGCGGCGGCGCTTTGCTTGAGTTGTTGGTTGCCCTGAGTGGCGGCATCATCCCGGTTGTTATCGAGAAAGAGTCGCTGGCGGCGGGTATTGAGTCCGACGACGGCCTGTTGGGTTTGCAGGTTTTCCAACTGCACGCGGGCGTCTTCATTGGAAGCGGCATCGAGCGCATAACGATTGGCGACAGAGTTCAGCGCCCAGCGGGCTTTGCTTTGCTGGCCAGATTGCAACAGCTGATTGGCTTGTTCAAGAAGTTGGGCAGCCTGTTGTGCCTGGACCTGACGTTTGCCACTGGTGATCGACAGATAGGAACTGCGGTCATAGTTCTGGCA
>JAADHD010000414.1:0-7771 GCA_013152075.1 Verrucomicrobiota bacterium
TCTGCAGCTCAAGTTCATTGATGTAGTCGACCGTGTAAGGAAGATGACTGTCTGAAAACGTACCCACCCAGGGTTTGTCCAAAGAGGCCTTTTCAAGATCCGATTTAGACTGCATCACCGTATAGCCCTTCGCTTTGTAGTCAGCGTATAAATCCTTTTTATCCTTACGCATGGCTGGATCAAAATGCTTGCGCCCTCCGCCCAATAACACTTCAACACCACGCTCCAGATATTGCTCGGCAATTTCTGCGGCCATTCCCCGCTTGGCTACCGAAGCCGCAAAACCAGCAGGAGTTGCATGCGTGATTTCTGTCGTTGTCACCAAACCTCTCTTCCACCCAGCTGATCCTAAAACCTCGTAAAGAGTTTTTAAATTGCGTCCATCCGGCAGTTGATTCACCCCTCCATTGGCAATGCGCGATCCGCTGCCCCAGCTACTCGACGCAGCCGATGAATCCGTCACCTGAGAATCCAGGGAACGCATATTCATCAGCGCATTGACTGCCCCAGGCTGATTTAACAATTGAGTCCACACCAATCCACGTCCACGCACCTGCTGTGACAAATAATCCGCGCAAGTCAAAGTTCCCATGCTCATACCATCGGCCACCAAATGGATGATTTTTTGCGGGGCTTCACCTTCTGAAGAAGCGCCCTTTGCCGACGCCCTGGATCCAATTCCAGCAAATGCACTGGATGCAGCAAGGGCCAAACTCGAACGGCTAAGAAAACTACGGCGCGTATTCATTGTTTTGCTATTTAATTTTTACACCAACTGTTCATTCGCTTGCCGCACTTGTCTCACTTGCCGCAGGCTTCGTGATCATGGGAAAGTCATCGGTACGAAAAGGAGTCATTGGCAGGTTTTCCATACTGCTCATGTTTGCTACTGGATTATCTGACCAAGCATAACGAACCGCCACCGGATCTTTCACGGCATCATTCCAGACTTCCACTTGAGTTTTTCCAATAATTTTCCCCTTCGCCCAAACGAATTTTTTGTCGGCTCCCGCAATCGAGAAACCGACCGGCTCTCTTGTATCAAAAGAATAGAGACCGACAGGGCTCACATGATCAAAGGTCAGCAAAATCTTGCCATCCTTCTTTTCCATCTTCTGATAGGTCGGGCTTTGATGAGCCAATTTATCGAACCCGTAATCCTTGGCTAGAGCCCATCGTGCAAGTCGCTCACCCACGGTGCGTTTATTCCGAGGGTGAATATCCCGCCCCTCACCAACATCAATAATCACCGCTTCCCCGGTGTTTTTAAGTTTCTTCATCGTCAACGTTTGCGCCTCCCGCAACTCGGCCCATTGACTGTCCGCCGGTTCTTGAATCTCTCCTTTGAAGTCCGCCAATTGCACCCAGTAAAAAGGGAAATCTCCCTGACCCCACACATCGCGCCAGTTCTGGATCATCAAGGGAAACAGATTGCGGTACTCGTATGCCCGACCGGCGTTCGATTCACCTTGGTACCAAATCGCCCCCCTCATTCCATAGCCGATGACAGGATGCAACACTCCATTGTAAAGGTTCCCCGGACGATGCTGTCCAGTTAGCACATTTCTCGGCGGACGCGGAGCAGGCGGGACGGGTTTACCCGCTGTCTTAGCTTCTTTCACCTTTGCCTGCCATGCCGCCTTCTTAATTTTAAAAGCTTCCATCTGCGCATCAAAATCAAAAGTTTTCTCTGTCTGAACCCATCTAGCCATCAATCCCTCGAACTGTGCATCTTTCTCCAAAATATCTCGACGAACCCATGCCTCAGCAGCCGAGCCCCCCCAGGCATTGTCGATCAAGCCAATCGGCACCCCCAGAGCCTGATGAAGCACTCTGCCGAAGTAATACCCCACGCCACTGAAGTTGGCCGTCACCCCTGGTTCACAAGCTTCCCATTGACCTTTAAAATTATCCTGTGGCTCCTGAACACCCACTTGAGGAACCGAAATCATCCTGATATTCGGATAGTTGGCTGTAAGAGCATCGAGATCTCCACCATAACTGCGTCCCACAGCGAAAGACATATTCGACTGACCGGAACACAGCCAAACTTCACCGACCAAAATGTTCGACACCGTGATTTTCTCTCCGCCGGAACCACTCACCACCATCTGTTGCGGCTTGGCGTTTGTTTTCAGTGGCTTCAAAGTAACTTCCCACCTTCCCTTGTCGTTGGCTTTGCCCTTCACCGTCTGCCCCCCAAAGGACACACTCACCTCCTGTCCTGCATTGTCCCAGCCCCAGATTTTCAAATCCTGATCCCGTTGCAAGACCATATTGTCACCAATGACAGTGGGCAGTTTCAATGCGGCAAATGCTCCGCCGGAAAAGCTAATGACTGCGACTAAAATTAGCGCACCGAAAACCTGAACAAAACGACGATTAAATACTGGAGATTTCATAGAAGGGAAACCAAGCACCTCCCCGTAAGCAGTCAAACCCGCAATTGCGGGAGATTGCCCTTTCTCTCACCATTCCTCCTATATTTTCTAGAGCCTGCTACCTAAACTGCTACAGCCTCTATTCCTTGGGCACCGCTATCATATCGATCAACATTCCGCGATCCGGAACACCTATATTTTCCAAAGTCACCTTGGATGCCGTCGGTGGTTTTTTAGGGTCGTATATCTTTGGTCGAAGATTATTCAACTCCTTGCTGACCTCCGTATCTGAAACATAATAGGTCGCCTTGACCAGATGTTTGTAGTCGCTTCCCGCTGCTTCCACAGCCTGTTTCAGGCGATCAAACAAAGTCCCCGTCTCCGTCTCAGCAGACACTTTTGCGTCACCGACCATTTCACCAACATAAATCATCTTGCCGCCCTTCACCACCGCCATCTTGCTGTACACCGGTGAGGGCTTGTCCCCGGGTAGCGTCATATACGTCACTACATCCTCCCCCGATTCTCTCTCTGGAATCGCCGCGATCATTTCGATTTCCGTCGGATAAGATGAAGATGTCCACTCAACCATCACCACAGGAGGGCGATCACCCTTTTCAAAAAATGACTGAATCGCTTCAGCCGCAAAAGCGGCTTCTGTCATCGGATTCAAAAAAGCTTTTATCTGGACTACATTCTCCGCTCCAGCTCCAAGCATCTGCAAAGAAAACATCAATTGTTTCATCGTCTCTTCCGTTCCTTTTCGAAGATCGTCTGCCTTCGAAGCCCGGCCGGAGATATACACCAAATCTGTTTTTTTACCCGCCACAGCCGCCAGTGCCTCTCCGCCAAAGGTCCTGCCCTCCTCTGCAGCGATATCGCTCCACACCTCCACTCCTTTGGGCTTTTCTGTATCACCAACAAGCGCTACCGCGTCCAACGCGACTTTTGCACCGGGACGTGGAAGGGGCGTAGAAATCACCGTGATCGCTGGCATGGAACGTTTTCCATACCATTTGACCAGCGCATCCCTAACCGCGTCACACTCCGCGGGATCGCTCACATAAAGATTCAATTTAGCGACTTTTTCGACATCACTGCCTCTCACCTTCAACATAGAGTCCAGATCATCCAGGATTTCACCAAGCTCGTCGCTGACAGAAGATTCATTTTTTTCTCCATGATTCCGTTTAGCAAACAGTTGTGTTGTATGAATCAAAACGCCATCACTGATTCGAACAGCTGCAGGAATACCACTGTTACCATCCTCCAAATAGCGTTTCAGCGCCACTTTACCTTTCTGCTGCCCACCCGAACAAGCGACTAAAGTCAGCATCAACACCCCTACGAACTTATGCTCCCACTTCATCATTTGTAGCCGCTCCCTGTATTAAATTCTCCCAGCCTGTCCGTATCTATAATATGTCACTTTACGCCTTTGATCTTAAAATTGTCGTAATGCACTTCCTTCTTGGAAGTCGTCAAATTCACCTGATCGACAGCAGTATGCGCAAAACCTTCTGATTGAAAACGCCCCACCTTTTTCTTATCCACAAAAACCTCCATCACATCCCCCTTGATACGAATCAAAAGATCGTGCCACTTACTTTCATCCAAATCGACAGCCACTCGCTGCTGCTTGGTTTTCAGCAGTTCTTTCATCACCTCATCCAGTTCCCCTGATTTACGAGCATCATAAATTTCGTTTTTAAATTTTCCCGTCTTGGTATCATACAAAGTGATCGCCTTCAGGCTAACCCCCACATGACAGATATGTCCGGCGTGAGTCCCCTTGTATACCTTGTCACGAAACATCACCGAAAAGTGTTTCGAACCGGCAAACTTGAAGGAAACAGCCACTTCAAGATCGGCCTGCGGCTCAAAACGAATGGTATTCACCGAAGGGTGATCCGCATCTTCGGGCGTGATACCCACCATCACGCCGTCCCGAACGGTCGAAGCGCTTTTATACATACCCCACTTTTTATTCAACGCCTTCCCCTCGAACTCGTCTTCAAAAATAGTTTTCCCGTAATGACCAAGGTCAATGTCTTTTTCCTCCGCAAAAAGCACGGTTACAAAAAGCTGAGAAAAGACTACAACAAGAGCGACTGGAAGGACATTTTTCATAATCGGGAATATTTCAAATCAAGAACAATACACTATTCCATTCATTTCCTAATTGTCATCGCTTCGCTAATTCTTAATTCCTAATTCCTAATTCTATATTAAATCGTCCAAACGTTTGCTGACCTTCAATTGCGCCAAAAATCCCCCCACTTTCCCACCGTCATTCAAACACATCCGTCCACGACAAAAAAAACCCTTCTGGTCCAGTTCGATCACCTCACTCTCCGGCTCTGATTGCTTCTTAAGAATCTCAAATTTCACCGCATGCCCTGGAGCCACCCTCTTGCTCAACTCCAAAGTCAAGCGACCCATGGTATATCGAGGATTCACTTCACAAAGCTGGCGCAAACACAATTCGCCCTTCTCATCACGGTAAACAAAGGCATCCACCCCCACCGGCCCTCGGTAGCCGACCTCATTCAAACCTTCTTCAATCAAGCGAACCAAGCGCCCCTCCTCTTCATAAACAGGTAAAGCCTTTTCCATCAAAAATCGCGCAAGCTCTGTAGGCATTCCCTGACAGAATTTGGTCCCAACAACGCATGCTCGGAACTGCCCTCGACTATTATTCTCCAGTCGAACGAGTCCGAGCTTACGTAATCCAGCATCTTCCATTTCATACTGAACAGAAAAATCCAACTCTCTAGTTAACCAGGGCTCCACCAAAACCTCTCCTTGTTTTTCCAAAACCCGCTCCACCTGACGCCGTATGCTGCCATCAAGCGTATCGGAACTGCCTATGATATTCAACCCGCGCCCAGATGCACCAAAAGGTGTTTTTACCACCGCTTGATACAAACACCTCAACTCAGCTTCAACCGCATCCAGCGAACGGCACAGAACGGAACTCACGGAGTCTCCGCGCTCCTCTGCAATACCTGCTCCAAATGATTTATTAAATAAAGATCGAACCCCCTCATTCCAGAACGAATTCATTTTCCGTTCGTCACCCGGTAGATTTTTCGCCAAGGGGCTCATCATTCTTGCAGACGATGGACACCAAGCCCAAGGGCGGAAAGCATTGATCTTTCTTTCCCGAATAAAACTATCCGCTTTAATTTCACCACTTTTATCAAGCAACTCAATCTCAGGCAAATCAAATCCCGCGCGTCTTAACTTCTCTAAGTGTTTCCGCTCCGGTTGCCGTTGCATCAACACCACATCATCCCGCCGCGCCAGAAAAATGGATAGGATTTCTAAATCCTGAATCAGACCCTGCATGGTTTTGGAACGATGGTAGCCCTTGCCTTCCACATTCGCGCTCATGGCATCTTCAGCATCCGGGCAAAAACAAAACATGTTCGGAGTCCTACCCACCGAACGCTCGAACACTTCAAGTTCACTGATAAAATCCTCATCAAGTCCAGCCGCCAATCTGCCTTCACGATTGATTTTGGGCCCACTGCCCTTTGCGCGTCGTGGTGACAATGGAAACGACAAACCTCGCTTGAACGCCGTCCAGTCATCCTCGTCCGCCTTTTTCCAGCGGCGAAACCACTTCAAACCATAATTCACATGCCGAATTTCATCTTTGTAGATTTGATTCAGTATGGCTGCTGATTTGCTATCACCCGCCTCTTCCATGATCCCGGCATACTGCAACGAATAATCCAGATTGGCCTGCTCAAACGTCAGACTCAGACGCGTCACATAATCCAAGGGCGTTTCCATTGTTGCCACCATGTCCCAAAAATATCGGCTGACAGGAAAATCTCCAAATTTTACTCCACACTCCTTCATACGCTCGATATACCAACGTGTGTGCCGTTGTTCTTCTTTCAAAGTTCTCAACACCCCTTGTCTAAACTCACCCGGGGCGTCCGGGAATTTCAGTAAAACCAAAGCCATTAACTCCGTCGCCAGCAGTTCGTGATTGGCAAAAAAGTGCAGCAAACGCCCTCGTTCCTCATCATCGCTCACCTCTGTGATATTAGGTTTCGCCAGACTGTGCTCCCCACCCTTCAATCGCATCTTCAACTCCACCGGACGCCCGGGCTCCACCGACGCTTCGATTGCTCTGCCGCACTCTTCATCAATCAAAGCCGCAACATCAACGAACTCCAGCTTTTCCTCCAAGCTGTCCGCCAACAAAACCCGCCGCGCAAATTCACTAATTTTCATCAATCCAGAAAAAAAAGAGAACCGCTAATGGACGCGAATAAACGCGAATAAGATGAAGAAAAATAAATTTCATTACCGGTGTGTATCCAATACAACTCTTTCCCACTCGAGATTGGGATTTTTGAAATTTAATATAAAGCCAACTTTTAATCCTGTGATTTTTAAGTAATTGAGGATCTGTCCTTTCTCGACATTTGTAATGCGATCAATTGTTTTTGTATCAACAACGACCTTATCGAAAACAATGAGATCAGGAATATACTCTCCCACCTTCACGCCTTTATATACAATAGAAAACCGTGATTGCTGCTCAAAGCTAATCTTATTCAACCCAAACTCTACCACCAGAGCATTTTCATAAGGCTTCTCGAGCAAACCATGCCCTAATTCATTCAAGACTTCCATAGCGCACCCGACTACCTGAAAAACCTCCTCCTTATAAATTAATTCGCCTTTATCGCTCCTCATTCCACCACCCATACCAAATCCCCACTCATATTCCTAACTCTTATTCGCGTTTATTCGCGTCCATTAGCGGTTCTCCCCTCTTCATTCCCTCAGCCTCTGCACGGTATAACAAAGCATCCCGTGGCTCATAGCTGAGCCGTCCTCAGACTTCAGGCCCGCGAAATCCAATTGATAAATTTGCCGTGGCACGATCTCTCCCAGGTCCACTGACACCGTCTTGCCATCTTCTGACACCGTAACAGTTTTTACCACTACAGGCGTCACTCCCATTTGAGGACTACCATAACGCTGGCTGAATTCGTAATAGTAATGCGAAAACTGATACTCGCCGATCTTAAGCGCTTGCTCACGATTCACCGGCTTGGTGAATGTCAGATCAAAACCCTTTTTAGTCAGACTCATCTTCTGAACCGCAAAGGGAAGCTCACCTGTATATGTCACCCGCTTCAGCCCTTCAGCCGGACGCCCCCACCCGCGATAAGTCTGCCCCACATACAGTGCCTTGCCATCAGGGCTCAGACACAAACGATTATTTCCTCCTCCCAACGCCCCCCCCTCTATCAAAGTGGTTGCCGCCCCCTGAAACTCACCGCCCACCTTTTCCAGCATGATGCGTAAAATTCTCTGACCAGCAATGTCACCGACAAACATCTGCCCGCTAAACGGTCCAA
>JAADHD010000414.1:7883-11572 GCA_013152075.1 Verrucomicrobiota bacterium
GCCCATGCCAGTGGATCCGGATGCTCTTTCACAAAATCAGGATCCCATACAAGTGATGTCGGATGCCCATAAAACCTTCCCTCCTGAACATGATAAATCGGCGTCACCGGTTTCCAATCACCCTGGTTGTCGCTGACAAATAGATCCCCGCCCGGGCTCATCACAATTCCATTCGCCTGGCGAAATCCGCTCGCCCATGGTTTGATCTCACCCTTTGCATTCACTTTGACCACCCAGCCTTTCCACGGCACTGACATATTGTTCCTGCCCCGTCGCCCTGCCGCCGAAAAACGCCCACGCACCAAATCAAAAGTCGGCCCGGAATGAGAAGCCGACCCTATAGCTACAAACCAATTCCCCTTGCCGTCAGGGATCGGACCCGAATTGGTTTCATGATAATTCCCCGACACCCCCCACGAGGTACTAACCGCTTCACTGACATCGGCCTTTCCATCGCCGTTCGTATCCCGCAATCGAGTCAGTTCCGGCATCTGCGGAATCAGCAAGCTTCCGTCTTTTTCAACCAACACCCCCAAAGCATTGTGCATCTGCGAATCCGAAAAGACCCTCCACTTATAAGCCTTAGCATCATCAGAGGGCTTACCCATCACCACCCCTGTTCTTCTCGAAACCACCACCAGTTCACCCGCTTTGGTGAAGGCCAGACCTCCAATCCCGTGACCTACCCCTGGGGGCAACTCAACCGTTTCAATTTTGTAGGATTCCAGCGGCTTTTTTTCGACTTTTGATTCCTCTGCACCTTGCACCGGACACACCAACAGGCTCACTGCCAGAATCACGCGCAAGCCACTTCCTGTAACTTTCATAGCTTGAACGAGATTTTTTAAACACATAGACACTTCCATTTTTAATTTCCCACTTCGGGCAAAGCCGCTGCACGCGGCACGACCGTTTCCGACGCAGTGAGCAGCAAAGTAAAATCTTTCTCAGCCCCATTATTGATCGTCAATACGACGCCATTCCATTTGCCATCCGTAGTTTTGATTCTGCTCTTCATTTTTTCACCAAAGCCCAACATCACCCCAGCGGGCGCATGCTTGATCGAAAAATGCCAGCGAATCTCACCCGCTACCGACCCAGGTTCGATGGACTCCGCCACCAACACACTTCCCACACTGTAGAGAAACTCAGGCACTCCGTCTTTTCTCAGCCGAAACCCCTTGTATTGAGGCGCACCAAACACACCGGGCGTCAGCGCCAGTGGCGAAGCCTCTTCGGCAAGAAAAACCAAACGACCGTTCAAACGAGGAACATAGTCAAAACTCTTTCGCCGGTCTCCCGTTCCCGCCCCCCAATAATTTTCCATATTCAAAAAACCATCCCGCCACGCATACATAAATCGACACTCCGTCGTATCCCAGCACACCGACAAACCCTTACCATAACTGACTCCCACCGCCGCCGGAAAGCCAATGCCGGCATCAATATAACCGTCCACGTCATGCCCGGTATTCGGGCTGTAGGCAGGAGTTGCTTTTCCCCGACCGTGATTAGGAAAAACTGAACGCACGCGAATCGGATTCGGCATAAATGTCCGCATCACCAAGGGCTTTTCACGACTTCCCATGGGCAGCGCATTCAAGCCACTGCCATCATTCGGCGGCCCCTCCTGTTTGGCAACTTTTGCCACTTTGCGGCGAAGTGGTTTTTTCAGTTCTGATCCCGCCGCCAATACTTTCATCACCCCTTGCATGATATTTCCGTGGCCGGGAAAGGTGCAGACAAATTGATAAACCCCCACTTCACTTGGCGCGACAAATTCAATCGTCTGCTTCTGTCCCGCTTCCATCAATCCCACACTGGTCAGCACCTGGTCATTCTCCGGCACATAACCCTGCGTGTATCCGTCAGCTCCCATCGCCATGGCAAGATTGACCACGTTCATGGCCTTGCCAGGTTGGGTGAAAAGCAAGTTGTGCGGCATCAAGCCATTGTTGTCAAAAGTCACCACCATCTGACTCCCTGCGATCACTTCAAATTCGATCACATCATAGCGAAGCTGACCCGGCACCACACCGATGGTGATGACATAGGGATCAGCCGCTTTTACTTCCCTTGCGGAACAAAACATTACGCTGATCAAAATAACGAATAGAAAAAAATGTCTGAACATTACTCGAAATGGATCACACGGAATCATCCCGCGCAACGAAGTTTTGTTTCTAACTATCCGTGCATACACGGCTCACGTCCCTAGGCCGAGAGTTACACCGTTGGCGGACATCTATTACGCCCAACTAAACTCGTTCAAACGTCGCAAATCTCCACGCCTTGCTTCAGTGAGGCGATCTTATCTTTTCGTGCAGGAATGAACTCCTGAGCCACCCATCCTTTGTAGCCAGTATCCACGATTGCTTTCATGATCGCCGGATAATATAGCTCTTGAGTGTCATCAATCTCATGCCGTCCCGGAACTCCCCCTGTGTGATAATGGGATATATACGGATGAAATTCGCGAATTGTAGCGATCACGTCGCCTTCCATGATCTGCATATGATAGATGTCATACAGCAATTTGAAATTCTCCGATCCGATTTCCTTGCATAGCGCCACCCCCCACTTGGTATGATCACACTGATAGCCCTTGTGATTCACCTTACTGTTCAATAACTCCATACTCAGAGTCACCCCTGATTTCTCTGCCAACGGCAACAGTCGTTTCAATCCTGTCGCGCAATTTTTGATCCCCTCTTCATCATCCAGCCCATCACGATTACCCGAAAAACAAATCACATTTTTAAACCCCGCTTCAGCAGAAGCTTTTATAAGAGGTTCGTAAATTTTGACCAACGTATCGTGATGCTCCAGCCGATTGAATGCCTTGGTGATCCCGCCGACTTTCACTCCTTTGTCCGTTTCTCCCTGCGGAAAACTGACCATTGCACAATGCATGCCGTGTTTTTTTAAAGTCGCAAAGTCTTCAGGCATCAATAACTCCACCGAGCGCAATCCGAACTTTTTCCCGGCAGTGCACAAATCATCTAGAGGGATTTTACTGTAACACCACTTACATGCCGAGTGCTTGATTCGCCCCTTCATCCCTGCAGACTCCAGCTCCTTATCCGCAGCTTCCAATCGCCCTTTCAAGCCCTCAACAGCAACAATCGCCGCTCCAATCCCGATCGAAACTCCTGCCGACTGTTTGAAAAACTTACGTCTGGAGAAATTGTGCTCTACCTCTTTCATGCAGACACTTTAACTGGAACTCACATCCAAACAAATCAAATCGAACCGCAAATGGATCCCGCGGCCGCGGGACTAATAATATTGGGTAGATAAGGATTTAGGATCAGAAAAAATACGGAAAACACACAGGTTCAACTTCATATCCCTGATCTTATTCCCTCTTTTCCTATTCGTGTTTATTAGCGGTTCTCCCCCGCTTTACTCAAGACTGCTCATTATTGACGGCTGGCTACATAGCTTTCACTCCGCGCCTCATGAGGAAAACCTCGATGCTATCCACCAGCGCCCTCCAACTCGCCTCTATGATATTGTGAGAAACCCCTACCGTTCCCCAACTCTCTTTTCCGTCAGAGCTCACCACCAGCACCCGGGTCTTCGCTGCGGTTCCCATATGACTGTCAACGATGCGCACTTTGAAGTCCTGTAGGGACAACTCTTCGATCTCCGGATAAGCCGGCTTCAACGCTTTGCGCAAGGCTGCA
>JAADHD010000106.1 GCA_013152075.1 Verrucomicrobiota bacterium
TGTCGCCCAATTTCTCGCCCACGATGTCCACCATTTTACCTTTTTTGTCCTGGCCGACTTTGACGATCCGGTCCTTCACCTTGAGCTCACCGTTTTTGTAAGCCGGACCACCAACGACGAGGCCCTGAATTTCAGCCGCGCCACTTTCTTCATCCAGGCTGAGCATCGCGCCGATGCCCTTGAGGGACTTACTCATGCTGATACGAAAATTATCGTATTGCGATTGGGAAAAATACTCCGAATGCGGATCATAACCGCGAGTGAGCGATTTAATAAAAATAACCGCTATATCCTCCTTATCGTTCTCCGTGACATTCTTGAGAAATCGGTCGTAGCGTTTGATGATTTTATCTTTCGGCGACAAGTCCTTATCCTTGGAATCATGCTCCTTGGTTTTGGTCACTTTTTCCTCTGAAGTATCACCTGAGGCTTTCTTTTTCTCAGCCTCTTCGGCCTCTCGTTTTGCGAGAGCCTCTTTGCGTAAGTTAGCCTGCAGCATTTCTCCTTCAATAATACGGTGCCAAAGTTCGTTGGCCGCAGCTTCGTCAGCTGGCCATTTTTCCTTTTTACGGCTCAGGTGAACCGTTTTATCCGAGGTGAAATCGAGCTCGTTTTTTTCCAGGATCTCTTTCACCGTAGCAACGCGCGAGTTCACCCGCTTCAGGTAAATGTCATAAATATCGTAAGCCGCGCTGAGGTCCTTTGCCTTGATATCGTCATCAAGGTTATGGCGGTATTTCTCATAAAAACCATCGATGTCCTGCTGAGTGAAATACTGACGACCGTAGTCGAGCAAGCGAATGTAATTATCCAACAGTCGCTCCGACATAACGTCATCAAAGGGGTGCTGGCTGTAATGTTCCTCTGCGAGCATTTTTGCCACCCGCATCCCGATGTCTGCAAAATTGGCGTCTGCGGCATCTGCCTTGGTCGGAAAAAATGAAACGGCATAAGCCGCAAAACCGACGAACAGAGGAATCAAAAGAGTCGTAAAAGATCGTGTGGTGGGCTGGCGAAGTATCGACCGAGTGGACATGTCAGGAAGTTGTTTGCTTTGAATTTCGAGGGTTGCAGAGACAAAAAGAACTATTTCCCTCCATTATATCGTAATAGGGTCAGCGATCTCAAGAGGGAAATTTGTTCACTGACAACATATACTCAAGAATCGCGGGATTAAAGGTATTTGTCATCGGGCCAGATCGGCAGGATGATAGAGCTTATAAAAACCATGAAAATCGAATGTTATACGGGAGGCTTCTTTCAGACCAATAGCTATTTACTGCAGGGTGACGGGGGCAACACCCTCATCGACGCTCCGCAGGGAGCCGCGGAGTGGCTACGGGGCAAGGGTGTGGAAATCAATGAACTGCTACTGACCCACCTGCACCATGATCACGTGATCGATGCGGCAGCTATCCAACGAGAACACTCATCGTGCCGGGTTCGGTCACACTCTGCCTACGATGACGATTTGACTCTGGCGAGTTTACTCAGGCATGCCGTTGGCGGGTTGGCTGATCTGGAGAGCTTCGAGTCGGATGAACTGCTCGAAGGTCAGACAACGATTACCTCTGTCGGTTTCGAATTTGCCCTCAAACACGTGCCGGGTCACTCGCCCGACAGTCTGTGTTTTTATCTGGCAGGCGAAAATGATATCAATCCCGGCACGCCAATCTTATTCGGGGGAGACGTATTGTTTAACGGCGGAATCGGCAGGACTGATTTCCCTAACGGAAGCACCGAACTGCTACTAGACGGAATCCGCGAAAAAGTGCTGACCCTACCAGGGGACACCGTCGTTTATCCCGGCCATGGACCGGAAACAACAGTGGCCGATGAAGCAAGCGGCAACCCTTTCCTAACAGGAAACTATTAAGGTTCTGAATACACTGATGACTTTCTGGAACGCCATGCCAAAAAAAAATGCGCTCGTTATTAGCGTCCTGCTCGCTGGCTTTTTTGCCAGTTGCGATAAAAAGGCGACCCCAGATACTGACGAAAAAAAATCAGCAGTAACTAGCTCTCCTTACCACCTGATCAAGGATGCTCAATATGTCGGTGCCCAGAACTGCCGAGCCTGTCATGAAAAAGAATTCGGGGAATGGACCCAATCCGATCACCACAAGGCGATGGAGCCCGCCAATGCAGAGACGGTGCTCGGTGATTTTAATGATGTCGACTTTGAGCACTTCAAGCATCGCTGGCATTTTTTCAAAAAAGGCGATGAGTTCTGGGTCAACGCCGAAGATGAAAACGGCAAGCGGCAGGACTACAAGATCGATTACACCTTTGGTTTTTACCCCCTGCAGCAATACCTGATCCCCTTCCCAGGAGGACGCTACCAAGCCCTTCAAGTCTGCTGGGATTCACGACCAAAAGAAGAAGGCGGCCAGCGCTGGTATCACCTGTATCCAGATGAAGAGGTTCCCCCGGCTGACATTCTCCACTGGACCCGGCGGCATTTTAACTGGAATTTCATGTGTGCCGATTGCCACTCGACCAACTTGAGAAAAAACTTCGATGTCGCCACGGACAGCTACGACACCCAATGGTCGGAGATGAACGTCAGTTGCGAGGCCTGTCACGGCCCGGGCTCGGAACACTTGAAGTGGGCGGCTCTTCAAACGCCAGCGGGAGCAGAAGGAAAAACAAAAAACAAAGCTGTCGATTCCACCTCAGCGTCTCTCGACGACGGAAAAGTTAAAGACTACCTCAAGAGCAAAGGTCTGGTCGCAAGTTTAAAAGAACCGACGGAAGGCGCATGGGAAATCAACGCTGAAACCGGCCAACCCCAGCGATCAATCCCCCTGGAATCCAATGTCCAGGTCGAAACCTGCGCGCGATGCCACGCACACCGACGCCCCTTGCAGCCAAAATTCGCTGCCGGGCATGCTTTCCTGGACAGCCACAGCCCGTCGATTTTACGCGACAACCTCTATCACTCTGACGGCCAAGTGGATGAAGAGGTCTACGTTTACGGCTCGTTTGTTCAGAGCAAAATGCATCACGCAGGTGTTCGTTGCAGCGATTGCCACAATCCGCATACGATGAAACTTCAGGCTGAAGGCAACGCCCTCTGCGTGCGTTGTCATGTCGCCGATAAATACAACACGCCGGCGCATCACTTCCACCAATTGGACAGCGCAGGTGCTCGCTGCGTAGAATGTCACATGCCAACCAAAACCTACATGGGCGTGGATGCCCGTCGTGATCACAGTCTGCGCATCCCCCGCCCCGACCTGACAAAAAAACTGGGCGCTCCCAACGCCTGTAATCAGTGTCATGATCACGCCGACAAAGATTTGGATTGGACGATTTCCGCTTTCGAAGAACGTTGGGGCAAAAGCGGATTGCGCAACGCCCACTACGGTGAACTACTGGCAGCTGGCCGACGCGGCGGACCCGAGGGAATGAAAAAACTCATGGCGCTGGCAACTGACAAAACTTACCCCGGCATCGTGAGAGCGACCGCTTTGGCCGAATTTGCGCAGCAGCCCTCATCCCCCGCTTCCCTGGCGGTGATTGAAAGCCAGCTAGAAGACTCCGATCCTCTGGTTCGCGAGCAGGCTATTTTCGGACTGGAGTCCACTCCTGCTCCGCAACGAGTTAACTTGATCCGCAAGATGCTGAACGATCCATCGAGAGCCGTGCGCGTGGAAGCAGCCCGCATGCTGGCCGGTGCCCGAAAGCTCTTGAGTGAAGCCGAGAGCCCAGCCTGGGATCGGGCCGCCGCCGAATTCATCGATGCGCAAATGGCCATGTCCGATCGCGCCGCCGGACACATGCGAATGGCCTTGTTCTATTCTGATTTGGGCAATCCCAAGAAAGCGGAAGCCGCTTACCGGGATGCTGTGCGAATCGAGCCTGAGGCAATCCCTCCGCGAATCAACCTGGCGGAGATGTTGTACCAACAAGGACGCATCGAAGAATCCGGCAAGGAATTTCAGGCAGCCGTAACCGCCGATCCTGGCAATGGCGTGGCGCACGAATCCCTAGCTCGATATTTCATTCGCATCAAACAATACGACAAGGGACTGGCCGAACTTCAAAAAGCTTCTCAACTGATGCCTGAGCATGCCGCGACCCAATACTTTCTCGGCGTGGCTCTAAATTCATTAGGACGTTTTGATGAAGCTCTGCCTGCTTTGCAAAAAGCCCATCAACTCGATTCCAGTAATCCGGAATATCTCATCGGTCTGGCAACCGTGTGCCGCGATGCAGGTCAATGGGAGCTAGCCCTGACATACGCCAAAAAGTTGACCGCCCTTGATAGCCAATCACAATCCTACCAACAACTGGAAGCGCAAATTCGCGCTGGGGGCCGATAAAACATGGGAGGACATGAAATTTGATATCAAACATTGGAAGGACATCGAAAAACTGGCGATCATCGGTGAAAGCAAATGGGAAGCCGGAATGGCCGCCTTCTGCAAGCCCTTCACCTCTGCGAAGATCAAATACTTCGAGCAAAGCAATCTTGAAGGCGCCAGGGAATGGATCGTGGCGGATTAACCTACCCGGCCTAGAACGTCACTCATCGCGCTTGATTTCAGGCACCTAATGGGCCATAATCGCATCTACTCACCAGTGGTTTTACTGGGGAAACGTTGCAGTTATATCGATAAACCGGGCACAACCCGAACTCACTCCGCAAAACAACACGCTTGGGGCTTTTCTTTTACTCGTAAAAAGGTTACGATTTACATTCCCCACTCTTCAGATCAATACCAGATCGAAAATCCACTTCATTTCATCGAATGAAATTCACGCTTGATCGGCTGTTTGCAAATTCACGCCTCAAACAACAAGGCTTCTCCAGTGGTCGAAAGCGACGCACTCGGAAAGAAGATGCGTTCCGCTATGCGCTCGGCGAAGGACTGGTTGTTCGCATCAGTTTATTTTTCCTATTCGCCACTCTGACTTCGCTACTGATTTCTTACGGAGCAGGCAGTACATCACTGATTTTCGGGGAACCCTTCCAGGCAACTGTCGTAGTCACACTTATTACCGTGATCATGTTGGTGCAGTTTTATATCAACTTGCCAAAAAGCTTCGCACGCAATTCAAGGGTGATGTTAATGCTGTTTGCTATTTTCACTCAGTTATTGTTGGTAAAATTTTCTCTATATCTGGGACAATCCTTCGCTCTTGGAAACGAATACATTTTCCTATTGGCCCCATACGCTTTTGCTCCGATGATCATGTCCCTGCTACTGGGGCGCAACCACGGAACGATGGCTGCCCTTTACGCGAGCTTGCTGGGCGGCTTACTGGTTGAGGGAAGCACCGCCTTCAAGTTTTTGATATTCAGTCTGGTGTGTGGATTTGTAGCAGTTTACCTCACCCACGACATGCGTCGAAGAAGCCGCTTGGTAAGAGCAGGGCTGTTTGTCGGATTGACCGGCGCATTCATGGGATGCGCGATGGGCGAAATTTCTTTCATCAGTCAAGATGCTGGCATCGATTGGAACTTGATCGGCATGCAGTGTTTGAGCGCCACCCTTGTCGGCATTCTCACCGCCATGGTCGTAAGCGGCATTCTCCCCCTGATCGAAAGTGTCTTCGGCATCACCACCGCATTGTCCTGGCTGGAGATGGCCGACTTGAATCATCCGCTGATGAAACGCATGACCCTGGAAGCACCGGGCACCTATCATCACTGCCTGGTACTCGCCAATTTGAGTGAAGCCGCCGCGGAAGCCATTGGAGCGAATGGAACCAAATGTCGTGCGTGCTCATATTTTCATGACATCGGTAAGCTCAATAAACCTGAATACTTTATCGAAAACAACGACGGCATCGATAATCCACACGACGAGCTGACCCCCACCATGAGCGCTCTGGTAATCATGGCCCATGTGAAAGACGGCGAGGATTTGGCCCTTAAAAATCACCTCAACGGTGAAATAGTCGACGTCATTCGCGAACATCACGGAACGTCGCTGATATACTATTTCTATCATCGCGCGCTCAAATTGAAAGAAGATCTAGAAGAACAAGTCAAGCAGGACAAAGCTCGTGAAGAAGATGTGCCTGAGGTGACTGAAGCCGGCTTCCGCTATCCCGGCCCCAAACCCCGCACACGGGAAAGTGCTATCATCAGCCTGGCTGACGCTGTGGAGAGTGCTTCACGCAGCTTGGTCAAACCAACCTTGCAACGCATCGAGCAACTGATCGAAGAAATCACCGACAGCCGCCTACGTGAAGACCAACTGGATGAATGTGACCTCACCCTGCACGACATCGCCGTGATCAAGAAAAGTTTCGCCACCACTCTTAGAAGCATGATGCACAGCCGCATCGCCTACCCCAAACAGGAAGACGAAAACAAGGACAAAGGAACGGCCGACGGCGATGAGACTCCACGCAAACCACGTGCGACCAAAAAACGCAAGCGCCCCCCAGGTGACAGCGGAAAAACTGAAACCGCAAAGTGGAAAGCGGCGAGTTGACTATTACCTCTTCTTAACTCGCTTTTTTTTCGGATTTGCATGACGCCCTGGAAAGGTCAACTCGGCGATCCCCGACTTATCCAGTTCACCCAAACCTTCTTTTTTCATCCGCTCATATTGCGCCTGAGTTGCTGCATTCACGGGAAGATTCAATTTTTTCTGACGCGCAATTTTGGCAGCGATCCCGGAATCTTTGGCCGCGTGGCTAGAAGAGAACCAGCATTCGTGATCGCGATCAATCATATCCCCAGCATCGGTTTCAAGCACCCGGGAATTGGCTCCCGTTTGCGAAAACACTTCGCAGACCATCTTGAGATCGTGACCCAACGCTTTTGCCAGCCCAAGCCCTTCAGCGAGGCCTGCGGTATTGATATTCATCACCATGTTGACCAAAGCCTTCACCTCAGCGGCTTTGCCAGCCGCACCGATATATTGAAGATTCAGACTCAGGTCTTCGAGCAGCTTACGGTTCTTTTTGAAAACCGATTCTTTACCCCCCATCATCAAATAAAGATTCCCCGTGCGGGCGTGACTGATGCTCGATGCCATGCAAGCCTCCAGCACATCCGCCTTGCGACGAGCCGCCGCCTTGGTCACTTCACGGTGCATGTCCGGTGACACCGTGGCGCAGTTGATGAACAATCTGCCCGTAGCCCCCGTCAGTAAATTGTCTTTTTTGCCAAAGAAAATTTTCTTCATCGCCGCATCATCGGTCACAACAGTAAAAATAATATCCGCATTGGCGGTCACGTCTGACAACTTTCGGTAAGCCGTTGTCCCCTTGCCCAACTCATCCGCAAGCTCTTCCGCGCAGGGGCGATAGGTATCATAAACAGCGGTGACTCGATACTTCAGATCTTTTAAATGACGCGCCATGTTTGCGCCCATCCTCCCTACTCCAACAAAAGCGATTCTCTTTTTACTCATGACATTTTTATTTTAAACTCGCACTCAGCGTATGTTTCTTTATCCTAATATCCCGCCCTTTCCAAATACAAATCAATCTCAACTGAATCACTCTTTCTCTACTCCCGCTCCTACTCCTACTCCCGTTCTTAATTCGATACTCCTTTCTTATGCACTCTCTGGCAAAACAGCTTTTTATGAAAATGGCCATGGCAAGAAACCCTGCCAAAGCTGCGCCGATGCAGGCCTATATGAAAACGGACCAGCCTTTTTATGGCATCCAGGCAACAGAGCGGCGAATCATTTTCAAGCAGTGTATCGCCCAACATCCGATAGACAATCAAGACGACTACGAAGATGTGGTGCGAACATTGTGGGATGGAGAGCATCGG
>JAADHD010000107.1 GCA_013152075.1 Verrucomicrobiota bacterium
CAACAGTGGTGATTTATCCGCCGCCTCACCGCTACGAGCCAAAGCCACCGCTCCGGTGATTTTGGTCTGTGGATCTTTTACACTGAGCACCTTGCCACGCCACTGAGCAACATCCTGGGATTCCACCGCGACTCTAGCCGCGTTACGAATGAAACGATCCTTACTGCCCAAATGCGGCCAGGCTTCATCCACCGCATAACCTACCTTTTTTCCGTGATAGCCCTCTAAATTACGCCGCAAAGTCTGCGCCAGTGAAGTGTGTGCATCCGGGGTAGACTGCGAAGCAAGCGTTGGCTCGTCCCCACTATAAGTCACCCGATACAAAGCCGACTGAGCCCCTCTTCCCCCAATGGTGAAATACATCGCACCATCATCGCCGATCACCGCATCTGTCACCGGTAAGGGAGCCCCGGCAACAAACACTTCTTTGCTGCCCGTATATCCGGCCCCCTCGGCTTTGAGATGCACAGCGTAAATAGTTCCGAAGGTCCAATCCAATCCAAATAGCGCGTCCTGGTATTTTTCGGGGAATTTTGCCCCCGTTCCCGCCACAAATCCGGTCGGTGATCCCGGACCGATTTCCACCACCGGCGGCAGACTGTCTTCATAGTAATTCGGCCATTTTCCCGAACCACTACGCCAACCGTAATCCGCGCCACTGACCACCTGGTTGATTCGGGTCGGACGATACCAGGGCATGCCCATGTCCCACTCCATGTCCGCATCGTAGGTAAACAGATCACCATGACGATTCATCGCGATGTCATATTCATTGCGAAAACCAATCGTATAAACTTCGTAAGTTCTCTTTTCAGGATCGTAACGTGTCACCCAACCACCCGGAGCCTTTCTTCCGCGTGCGTGACCACGCGCATCCCACTGACGCGGCAACAATAAATCCTCATCCCACGACTGCACTCGTGAAGTGTAATTCTCCATCAAATTGGTGTGATTACCTGCGATGACATATAGCGCTTTCCCGTCTTCCGTTACTTCTATGGCATGATTACCATGTTCGCCACCACCTTGCGCACTCGGTTGATGATCCACCTTGTCCAGTTTGTCATCCCCGTTCGAATCCGTAAGCTTGAACAAACCTTTCCCGCTGACGTGAACATACAAGCCGCCAAACGCCCACTTCAATCCCATCGCCCCGGACAAATCCACCGGCACTTTTTCCACTGTCGTTTTAGGGCCTCCGGCACTTTCAGTCACCGTGATTCTATACAGGCCCTTGTCTTTTTGATCACAAGCGTAAAAGCGCCCCTTGTCATCCTTAGCCAACACCACCCATGAACCCTCTTCTTCCTTGGGCACAGTATAAAGCAATTCGGCTTTAAATCCCGGCAACAAGGTCAAGCTCTCCGCAGGCAATGCTCCTTTCGGTTTTGCGCTGCCTTTACTCGCCTTATAAGCCGGCACACCCCAGGGACCAACTCCCAGCTCTCCCATGGTTACCAATCTCAAATCCCATCCCTGATCATCAAACTTTTCCGTAAACCAAGCCTTTGATTCTTTGGCTGCCGCTTTCCATTTGTCATCACTCAAGACCGTCACCGTTTTCCCATCGGCTAGTTTCACTTCGAGTTTCAAGACAAAAGCAGCCGTCCCTCCTGCATTCTCAGCCTGGGCAGCAATCACATTTTTCCCCGGCTTCAACAAAGCCGTCACATCCTTCTCAATCGGTTGAGCCCAATCAGGACTCGTTCCCACTTCCTTGCCGTTGATCCAAAGTTGCAATTTGTTATCACAAGTGGCGTAAACCCTAGCGCTCTTGGCATTAGCAGGAATATCAAAACTCTTACGCAAGAACAGCTTCTGGCCGTCCGAAGCTCTCTGTGTCCACACCCAGGTCGGTTTATTTTTCTCCAACCATTCGCCTTTTTTTCCCTGAGCCACTACCTTGAAGGAAAACGGCAAAACAGACAGGCTGAATACCGTCAGTAAAATACGATACAATATGTGTTTGGAGGAAAGAGGGTTCTTCATATCAATAAGCAGTTTAAAAAATGAGTCAAAAGCTACAGACTTCATCTCGATATTCAACCCGAAAAAACTCGCTCCAAATGTGAAACAGCTTGCTCAACCTTACCCATTCGGATGATTCGGATGATTCGCCTACATCCCTTCTCTTCCATTCCTTTTCCGTAAGTTTCATAGATCCCCTCTGAAAAAAATTCAACAAAACCGCATTTTTTTTGCCTAATACAAAGAATCCCTGCCTATACCTTGTGCCGGACTTACTCTGTCTATGCAAAAACCATCCCAATCAGAAAACGAATCCCGCTCACAAAGCGGCTCTGCCAATGATGCTACCAACATCACTCGTCTGTTGCTTGAGCATCGCTCTGCCCTGATGGCCTACATCCTCGCCGCCGTCCGCAACCATGCCGATGCCGATGACATCTTTCAGGAAAGCTCACTGGCCATTGCCACCTCCTTTTCCCAACTGCGCGAGGAAAACGGCTTCCTTCCCTGGGCGCGGGAAATCGCCCGCCGCCGAATACTGGCCCATGTTCGTAAACACAAACAGCTTTTGCTGATCGACGACGAACTACTCGACAAACTCTGTGAAGCCGCTGAGCGCATCGACCTAATGGAACAACGTCGTGCGGAATCCCAACGCAAAACCCTGCACACCTGCCTGGAACAGCTGCCTACCGAAAGCCGCCGCATGATCGCTATGCGCTACGACTCTCCCACTCCTCCAGTTGAATCAATCGCCCAACAATTCGGGCGCAGCGTTCAGGGAACTTACGCCCTGTTAAAACGAATTCGTCTGGTCTTGCGTGACTGCGTTGACAATAAACTTTCTCAGGAGGGCAGTGCATGAAAAACGACAGCGAGCTGCTAACAGAATATTTACAGGGCGATATGGGCCAACAAAATGAGCAACAGCTCCAACAGCGACTGAAATCAGAACCCGAGTTGTGCGATCAACTGCTCTCGCTTGCAAATGAAGAAACTATTCTGAGTGACTGGGCGCAAAGCGAAAAAATGTCCTCCACGATGGATCATCTGGCCTTTGATCCCATCGAGTCGAGGCAATCCTCATTTCAATCCTGGCCCCTTCACCCCGCGTGGTTCGTTGCTGCCGCTGCTTGCCTGATCACCGCATTGACCTTAACTGGCATCATTCAGCCGACAATGGAGCCCTCCTCCAAATCTGATAAAAGCGCATCCACCCCAATCCCCACGCTCGATCAGAAACCCGCGCTCGACCGAAAAACAACGGGAAACATCGTCGCCCTACTGGTCAATGAGGCCGCCGCCGACTTCGCACCGCAACACGCCCCGGACGCCGTGCAGTTCAAACCGGGACGCTATCAATTGCAAAGCGGCGCTGCCCATATGCGCTTTGTAAACGGCGTAGACTTGATCTACCGCGCACCTGTTGACTTCGAAATCATTGATTCTTTCAACATCGCCCTGCACAACGGCAGTATGAGAGCCATCGTTCCCGACAGCGGCATTGGATTCACCATCGGCGCTCCGCAAATCAGTTTTGAAGACCTCGGCACCGAATTCGGAGTCTCTGTCGATTCCAAAACCGGCACCAGTGAACTGCACGTCTTCGAAGGACGGGTTGATATCAAAAGTAGCGATAGTCAAGCCCTGCTGAAATCAGCCAGTCTCGGCCAATCATTCACCATGGCCAACGGCAAGGTTGCCTCTGGCGCACCACGTGATCCCGACGCTTTCCCCACCCCGCAATCCATCGGTTACCAGCGGTGGAAAAACTGGAGCCAGTCGATTCAATCTGATCCCAGCCTGCTATGCTATTTTGATTTTACCCGTGTCCCTGATTCCCCTGACACTTTAATAAACCAGGCAAATAACAGCCCTATCGACGACGGCAAGATTCAGGGCCCCATCTGGGTAAGCGGACGTTGGCCGGACAAAGACGCCCTGCTCTTTGAGCGGGATCACGATGCCGTGCTACTGAATATACCTGGGCCGCTCAAGGCCTTCTCCTTTGCTACCTGGGTGAAAGTCAACCGACTGGATCATGAGTTGTCCGCCATTCTCGATTCCGACGAATGGGAACCCGGTGACACTCATTTCCAAATTTCACGCAGCCGACGAACGTTTAAATTTGGCTACAACGGCCCTGCAAAACGCGAAGTTTTTCCCAGCCCTGTTCCCCTGCAACACTGGACCCACCTGGCCATTGTCGGAGACCCTGCAAGCGGAAAGGTAAACACCTACATCAATGGAAAACTCTCTGCCACTACCCACCTGGAAGCCGGAGCGAATATCACTCCCGGCTCCTGCCGTCTCGGTGATTGGAAACCCCATCCTGAATGGGAAAATCCCATCCGCAGCCTACGCGGCCGCATGGATGAAGTCATATTGTGGAAACGCGCCCTAAGCGAAAACGAACTCCTCCGCATGATCGAAGCAGGTAACCCAACTCCCTTCTGGCCCAGTCAAAACCCTTAAACTCATTGTGAAACAGCTTTTCAAGCTGTCTCCTCCTAACAAGAACAGCTAACAAAGCTGTGCCACATTTATCCCTCTATGAAATCGATCAACTTCAACACTATCCTAGTGCTCGCTCTTCTACTTAGCTCGCATCTCTCACGAGCTGATGACGAACTCGATTTCAATCGTGACATCAAACCGCTCTTGTCATCAAAATGTTTCAAATGTCACGGTGCCGATGAAGGCTCTCGTGAAGCGGACCTGCGTCTCGACACTTTCCAGGGAGCTACCGCAAATCTCGACGGGCATTTTGCCATCAAACCCGGTGACAGCAAAAAGAGTGAACTCATTGCCCGACTCACCACTCACGATACAGGCGACCTCATGCCGCCTCCCGAATCAGGCAAAGCGCTGAAGCCGAATGAAATTGAGCGGATTAAAAAATGGATCGACAGTGGAGCCAAATACGAACGCCACTGGTCATTCGTTCCACCTGTGCGGCACGAACCTCCGTCTGTACAAACTCCCTTCTGGCCGAAAAATGAAATTGACTATTTCGTTCTCAGCCGACTGGAAAAAGATCAAATCAGGCCTCAATTGGAAGCCGACCGCTACCAGCTCATTCGTCGGGTCTCACTGGACATCACCGGACTGCCGCCTCAGCCGGAAGAAGTCGCCGCCTTCATCAATGACAAATCCCCCAAGGCCTACGAAAAGCTGGTCGACCGCCTGCTGGCCAGCTCCGCCTACGGTGAACGCTGGGCTGCGATGTGGCTCGATCTCGCTCGCTACGCTGACTCCATGGGCTACGCCTCCGACAACCTACGCACTATCTGGGCCTACCGCGACTGGGTGATCAAGGCTTACAACGACAACATGCCTTACGATCGTTTCACTCTCGAACAACTCGCCGGCGACCTGCTTCCCAAACACAGTCCCAAGGATCTGGTCGCTACCGCTTTTCATCGCAATACGATGAATAATACCGAAGGCGGAACGGACAATGAAGAGTTCCGTGTTGCCGCGGTTAAGGATCGAGTCAGCACAACAATGAACGTGTGGATGGGGCTCACCATGCGTTGCGCGGAATGCCACACGCACAAATACGACCCCATCAGCCATAAAGAATACTACCAATTCTACGACTTCTTCAATCAGACAGCGGACGCCGACACCAATGACGACGCCCCATTAATTCCAGTGCCTGGCTCATCGGAACTAAAAGAGCGCGCAACCCTTGAGCAAAAAATCGCTGCAGTCGAAAAACAAATCGCCCAAGCTGATCCAGCCAAGTTGATTGCCGAACAAAAAACATGGGAAGCCCAGTATCGCGGCAACACCCAATGGAGTCCGCTCGGTATATCAAAGGCAAGTTCCATCCAAGGCTCCACTTTTGAAAACCAGCAAGACGGCAGCATCCTAGTCACCGGCAAGCCGCCAAAAAATGACACTTACACTCTCGCCGTCACCACCCCATTAAAATCCGTCACCGGCTTCCGCCTCGAAGCCATTCCCGACAAACGTAATCCAGCGGGCGGATCAGGTCGCGCACCGGATGGCAGCTTCATCCTGTCACGCTTCGCCGCCACTCTTGATACCGGCGGCAAAGCTCCGCAGGTCCGCTATGTGCGCATCGAACTTCCCGGCAAAGACAAAATTCTCAATCTAGCGGAAGTCGAAGTTTTCAGCGGCAAAACCAACCTCGCTTTGAAAGGCAAGGCCAAACAGTCCTCCACCTATCCAGGCGGTGAAGCAGAGCGTGCCATCGATGGCAATACCAACGGCCTGTGGGAAAAAAAATCCGTCGCTCATGTCGGGATCAAAGACAAATCCCCGTGGTGGGAAGTCGATCTTGGCAAGAGTTCTCCCGTTGATCGCATCACCATCTGGAACCGCACCGACGCCAATATTCAGTCTCGGCTCGACGACTACCAAATCAAAATTTACGACGAAAACCGCAAACTGGTGTGGCAGAACGCCAAGCTTAAAGGGCCAAAAAAATCGGCAACCTTTACTCTCACCGGACCGCGCCCCCTGATATTCACCCGCGCCACGGCTGACTTCTCACAAGACAAATGGCCGATCACCAATGCCATTCCCTCAGTTGCCAAGAACCTGGCAGGCTGGGGAGTCTCTCCCAAACAAAAAGAAGCTCACGAAGCTTTTTTTGTGTCGAGCGCACCGACTAAAATTGCAGCTGGCGACAAATTGCAAATCACCCTCGATCACCATTACAATTACGGCGGACAAAAAACCCTTGGCCGCTTCCGCATCTCTGTCACCGATGACCCTGCCCTGAGTAAACGAGCCGTCCTTCGACCAGACATCCTGCGCATCATCGACCAGGAGGAAAAACAGCGCAGTGACAAAGATAAAAAAAGTCTCGCAATTTACTTCCGTGACTTTGCACCCTCATTGGCAAAACACCGAACCGAGTTAGCCAAAGTCAAAAAAGAAAAAGACAAAATCAAGCCGCCCATGGTTCCGATCATCGCTCAGCTTCCGGACGACAAACAACGTGAAACACGAATCCATGTGCGCGGAAATTTCACCGACCTCTCTGACAAAGTCGCCGCTGCAGTGCCTGCCTCTTTTAATCCCTTCCCCAAAAATGCTCCTGCCAATCGCATCGGCGTGGCGCAATGGTTGACCTCCCCCGACAATCCCCTCACTGCACGCGTAGCCGCCAACCGCATCTGGGCGCAACTCTTCGGCGCCGGCATTGTCGAAACAGAAGAAGACTTCGGCGCCCAGGGAACCTACCCCTCCCACCCCAAATTGCTCGACTGGCTGGCGACGGAATACCTGCGCAACGGTTGGGACAGTAAAGCCATGCTAAAAACCATCGTCATGTCGGCAACCTATCGACAATCCAGCAAGGCCTCCCCACAAGCCTATGCCGCCGATCACATCAACGTCAAACTCGCCCGTGGCCCCCGCTTTCGCCTCAACGCCGAACAAGTTCGCGACCAGGCTCTCGCATTATCCGGCCTGATCTCCAACAAAATCGGCGGCCCCTCGGTGTATCCCCCCCAGCCTCCCGGCATGTGGCGCGCCGCTTTCAACGGCCAACGCAACTGGGCGACCAGCAAAGGTGAAGACCGCTATCGACGCGGACTCTACACCTTCTGGCGCCGCTCCGTCCCCTACCCCAGCATGGCAACCTTCGACGCCCCCAGTCGCGAAGTCTGCAACCTGCGCCGCATCCGCACCAACACTCCCTTGCAAGCCTTCGTCACCCTCAACGATCCGGTTTACGTCGAGATTGCCCAAGCCATGGCCCGTCGCATCATCAACGAAGGCGGAGATACCGACGCGGAACG
>JAADHD010000256.1 GCA_013152075.1 Verrucomicrobiota bacterium
TAATAATTAGGAATTAGGGATTAGGGATTAGGGATTAATATGACGGCGTGTGGAATTAAGGAGAGTTGGAGAGTTTTTGTGTGGGCGATTTTGTTTGGCTGGCTAACGGTTGCGGTGCAGGCCGAGGACAAAAAGGTGATCACGCTGCCTTTGTCGGAGAATCTTATTATTTCGGCTGAGACGGTGTCGCCGGCGATGGATGAAAAGACCGGGGATCTTATCGGTTTATCGGCTTCGGGTCAGGTATCCGTCAAGGTGCGACCCAAAGGGGCGGAAAAATGGATTTACGTGACTTGCGGGGAATTGGTTTACGATGTGGATAATGATGAGATTATTCTAAAAGGACGGCCGGTGGTTAAGTCTGGAATTCAGGTGTTGAAGGCTACGTCGGACAAAACTTACGTGCACGTTTCGAGGAAAACCGGCAAGTGGGTGATCAAGGGTCCGCACAAGATTCAGATAAAATTTAAGTGAGAATTTGTAAACAAGGAGAGGCGCTTTTCAAGCGCCAGTACATGGGAAACGGCGGTTGGAAACCGCCGCTCCTTGAGATCAGCTCTTTTATTGTATGAGTGGTTACGTTCAGGAATTTTTCTTGGCAGCGGCGATTGCATCCTGAGCCTGGGTGACGGGTTTGGCTTTCAGGTCGCGCCAGACGATTTTACCGTCTTTCACCAGGAAGCTTTGGCGTGAGGCGAATCCGGGTCCGCGAGTGGGGACGCCAAAAGCTTTGATCACTTCACCTTTTTTGTCAGCGAGCAGGACAAAGGGGAGTTTGAATTTTTCTTTGAAAGCTTTCTGGGCTTCCGGGCTGTCATTGCTGACGCCGAATACCTTGATACCAGCTTTGCTCACAGCCGTGAATTCATCTCGCAGGTTGCAGGCCTGCTTGGTGCAACCGGGAGTATCTGCCTTTGGATAAAAATAGACGAGGGTGAATCCGCTTTTGAACTCTTCTCCGAGATCTACGGCTTTGCCGTTTTCATCGACGGTTTTTAATTTGGGGGCGGGATCGCCGACACTTAGTGGTTCGGCCATCAGGCTGGGAACAAACAGGTAGGAAGCGATCAGGGGCAGAACTATAGCGGCAACAATCAGTGTTTTCATAATGGACAAATAAAGGCGTGGAGAATGGATAGCGCAAACATCAAGTATAAATTATCTCACATTTTGCACTTCCCTGATTCGTTTTAAAACGTCATGGTCTGATACGTGGCTACAAGTATCAGTGTTGGAAATAAATCGAATAAGGCCGGTGGGGGTTGCATGATCCTGTTTGGGCTGATTTTTGCCGGGTTTGGTTTGGTGTTTATGTTTGTCCTCGGCAATCAGGCGCTGGATGAGGTGAAAACTTACCAATGGGAGGAAATCCCTTGCGAGATCGTGCTGTGTGAGATTGATGCGGATAGCTCAAGGGACAAAAATCCGTTCCAATTGAAAGTTCGCTACAAGTATTCCATTAATGGTCAGACCCGTTTCTCGAATCGCTATGCTTTGCAGGAGTATTGGAGTGACGATTATGAAAAGCTGGCTTTGCAACGGAAGGCTTTACTGCACGATCCGCTGACGGTGTGTTATGTGGATTTTGACGGCTCTTCCAGCGCGATTCTCAAACGGGATGGTTTGATCACCAGTTTGATGGTTCTGTTTCCGCTTATATTTGTCCTGATCGGTGGTGGTATTGTTTGGGGAGGGATTATTTCTCTTAAAAAGAAGAAACGCCTGGAGGCCGGCGGCACGGAGTCCATCTCGAAGGGCGGAGCCAAATCGAAAAATACTGGCTGGAAAGTCATGATCATTTTAGGTAGCATTTTTGCACTGGTCGGAGGAGGCGTTGCTATACCGTTGGGAATCATTCCGATTACCAAAATGGTGGAATCCAAATCGTGGCAAGAAACTCCGTGCAAGATTCTCTGGAGCAAGGTGCGTCGCCACGAGAGTACCAGTGATGGCAAAACAAGTATCACCTGGAGTGTTGATATTTTTTATGAATACGAAGTGGGCGGCGTCAAACACCGCTCAAATAATTATAGGGTTTTTGGTGGGTCTTCCAGTGGTCGTGGAAGCAAAGTGGCGATCACCAAACAATACCGAAGAGGGTCACAACAGATTTGTTATGTGGATCCGAAGGTTCCGGAAAGGGCTTTGCTTAAACGTGGTTTTTCCTGGACGATGTTATTTGCATTGATTCCGCTGGTATTTTTTGTGGTGGGAGTTGCTATTTTGCGATCAGGGCTAAAGGCCAGGGGTAAGGTAAAAACAGCTTCGCCGGAGGGTGGGCGATTTGCGGATGCTTATCGCGCAAGCCCGAGTGAAAGTGCTGTCCCATCTCGGGATTCCCGTCGCTCTGTGTTCAGTTCCCGAACGACCTCTGACACAGTTTCAGGAGAAGCCAGAGAATTGAGTCCGGGTAAAAAGCGTTTAGGCGGAGCGGGGGTGGTTCTTTTATTTGCTTTATTTTGGAATGGGATTGTTTCAATTTTTCTCTGGCAAGTGGTCGAGGGTTTTCAAAAAGGACGTGCCGAATGGTTTATGGTTCTGTTTCTTATTCCCTTCGTGTTGATCGGCGTGGTCTTGATTTTGGTGTTTTTCTACCAGTTGCTGGCGTTGAGCAATCCCAAGCCAGTAATTACCTTAACGCCGGGCGTCTTGCGACCTGGTCAGAGTTTTGAGGTTTCATGGAAGATTTTATCGAATTCGATGCGGATCAAACATATGAAAATTGCTTTATGGGGAGTGGAATCGGCGACCTACCGAAGAGGAACGAAATCCCACACCAGTCGGGAAGTGTTTTATGTCCACACACTCTTCGAAACAACGATGAATTCTGATATGCGTTCAGGCTTGGTAAAGTTTGAAATGCCTGTCGATGCCATGCCTAGTTTGAATACGGGCAACAATGCGATTGAATGGGAGCTGCGAGTGAATGGCGATATCCCACGATGGCCGGATGTTCAGGATACTTATAAGATAGAAGTTAGTTAGAATTAAGAATTAAGAATTAGGAATTAATAATTAGGATGGCGGAACTTGAGATAAAAACGGAATTGGATAATCTTGCCTATACGCCGGGGGAAACGTTACGTGGTGAGGTGGCTTGGAAGGTTGATCTGATGAAAAATTCTAATGGAGGGGAAGTCCGGCTATTTTATTATACCTCGGGTAAAGGGGATCGTGATGTTGAAATGATCGAAACTCATTCAGTGGATATTATATCGGAATCGGGAAGTCGGAAATTTGAGTTTCACTTACCTCAAGAGCCCTATTCATTTTCCGGCAAGCTGGTATCTTTGATCTGGGCGGTGGAGTTTCAAGTGTTGGAATCTGATGAAACCGAGCGACTGGAATTTGTGTTGTCTCCGAATGGTGTGGAGATTGATCTTTATGCCAATTCGGAGGGGAATTTGCCTTCGTATTCCAATCTGAAAATTGGCAGGTGAATCTTGTGATAACCCGGGCCTGTGACAATCCTTTTGCCAGCGACCGTATTGATGATCTGTTGCCCTTCGATCCAGAGTGGTTGGGGCAGACTTGGCCGGGCTTGATGGGACAATTGAAGCGGCTTGATTATCGAGGAGCGATAGTAGGAGTCCATGGTTCGGGAAAGACGACATTGTTGTCTGGTTTGAAAACTCGTCTTGAGCAAGAGGGTTTGGTGATTAAATCTTTTTTTCTAAATGACCAGAGGAATTCGCTCAGCAAAACAGATTGGGAGTGTCTTGTCGGTGCGGGCATGGATGAAAGAGAGCTAACACAGCGAGTCGTGTTTCTTGACGGTGCAGAGCAGATGCCATCGAGAGACTGGCGTCGGTTCAAAAAAATGACCCATCGTTATAGGGGGCTGGTGATCACTCAGCACAAACAGGGAAAGCTGCCGTTATTTGTTGAGACAAAAACCAGTCTTGAGATGTTACGGGAGTTTATAGCTCGACTGGCTCCGGATTGGGATTTTGGAGATGAGTTTTTACTGCAGGTATTTTCGTCTGTGCAGGGCAATATCCGGGAAGCGCTGTGGAGGTGTTATGATGAGGCGGCAGATCGAGCGAAGGGGTGAGTTTGACTATATAAAGACTCGACTGATACCTCTATATGCGTGATATAAGCACAGGGATTTGTTTGCATCAAAACCCTGTCTTGTAAGTTTTTTGAGGGGTTCTGTCTGTCTGAGCGTTATCAACATGTGGTTTTAGCGCTATTGTGATCGAGCATGATATTAAAACCAAGTTTACCAACATAGATGAAATCATTTTTTACTAAATCACTTGGAGCCACTGTTTTGCTGCTGTTGCCACTTGTGACCATTTTAGAGGGGCTTTCCCAGGATGAAGAAATTTTGCCCAAAAAGCCGACGCTGACGGATTATATTCGTGTGGGAATCGCTAACAATCCCGGGCTCAGGGCTGAGTATGAGAATTACCAGGCTGCACTGGAACAAATTCCCCAGGCCAAGAGTTTGCCGGATCCGAAATTTTCGGCAACCAGTTTTGTGCGAGATGTGCAGACGAGGACGGGACCTCAACGCAATCAATTGGCTATTGGCCAGACTTTCCCCTGGTTTGGTAAACTGAGACTTAGCGGTGAGATTGCATCTAAGGAGGCTCAGGCAATTTATCATCTGTATGAGAACAGCCTGCTTTATTTGCACCGTGATATCAGTGTGGTTTATTATGACTACGCTTATTTATCGGAAGCGACCAAGATCACCAAGGAGATCATTGCTCTGCTGGAACGCCTGGAGCCCAGTGTTCAGGAAAAAGTCAGGGTGGGTGGCGATTTGGCTCCTTTGTTGCGTTTGCAGGTTGAGATCGGTAGAAATCATGATGTTTTACAGGCACTGGGGAAAGAGCGTGTGCGGCAAAGTGCCAAATTTGATGCTCTGCTTGACCGCAAGGGCCCTAGTCTATTGCCGTGGCCGAAATTGGTGGACTCCAAGGGGGAAGGTGCCAATAGAACTAAGTTTGTAGAAGCGTTATTTGCGGACAATCCTGAGTTGAAGGCTATTGAAACCCGGATTGATAAAGCTAAACGAGCGGTGAAGTTATCGACACTGAGTCCTATTCCTGATCCTACTATTGGAGCCAATTATTTTGACACTGGATCGGCACTTAATCCGGGCACGCCGGGCAGCGGAGATGACCCGTGGGGAATACAGATTAGTTTTAAGCTGCCGTTGTGGTTTGGTAAGTATAAAGCTGAAAAGAAACAGGCACAGGCAAACCAGCGAATGGTTGAAAAATTGCTGGAGAATCGGCAAAACACCTTGGTTGCAGAGCTTGAGCGGGCTTTGGAGGACATGAGGGAGGCTGAAGATCGCATTGCCCTATACAATAAAACACTATTGCCCGCTGCGCGTCAGGCCGTCGAAGTATCTGAGGAAAGTTACAAGGCAGACAGGGCGACTATCCTTGATGTGATCGACAGTGAACGGACTTTGCTTGAGTTGGAGAAAACTTATTGGCGAGCGGTGGCCAATCGCTATTCGAGTCGCATCAGACTAGAAACTTTGGTTGGCAGGCGGACTGAATAAGAATCGAATCATCATGAAAAAAATTGGAATTCATATCATTGTGCTCGTCATTGGTCTGGCGGCAGGGGCGTTTTTCTTTGGAGGAGGAAAGGGCGGGGATGAAGTCGGTGGCGAGCATGATCACGATAAAGCCGGTGCCTTTACCAAGTGGACTTGTTCAATGCACCCGCAGATTCAGCAGCCTAAACCCGGCAAGTGTCCGATTTGCGGGATGGATTTGATTCCACTCAAAAAAGGCTCGAAAAAATCCCTGCGTCCGCGCGAATTAGTGATGTCTCCTGAAGCCAGGGATTTGGCTAGGATTAATACGGTTGAAGTAAAGCGACGGTTGGTCGACGCCAAAATCAACATGGTCGGAAAGATCGATTATGACGAGACCCGGACAAAAACGATCGCCGCTTGGTTTCCTGCCCGTATCGATAAACTCTACGTAGATTACACCGGGATTGACGTGAGGAAAGGGGATCACCTGGCTTATATTTACAGCCCGGAATTGCTGACCGCGCAGCGCGAGTTGATCTCCGCTATCAAGTTCAAGTCAGCAGACGTAGAAACGGTCAAGGAAAAGCTACGACTGTGGGGTTTGTCGGAGGAAAAAATCCGCACTATTGAGGAGAGCGGTGAGACCGATGATCACATGGACATTGATGCGCCTTTTGGCGGAATTGTTATACGTAAGGAGGTAGACGAGGGAGACTATGTAAAAACGGGAGGGGCTTTGTTTAAGATCGCAGATCTCAGTAAAGTATGGGTTCAGCTCGATGCTTACGAATCGGATCTGCCTTGGTTGCGCTATGGGCAGAAGGTGGAGTTCGAGGTTGAAGCTGTGCCAGGAAAAATATTTGAAGGGGTAGTGACGTTCATCTCTCCGATGCTGGACCCGAAAACTCGGACGGTGAAAGTGAGGGTGAATGCGGACAATGCTGATTTTTTATTGAAGCCGGATATGTTTGTGCATGCGACCGCTTTTGCTACTTTGGCAGGAGGCGGAAAAGTAATATCGAAAGACTTGGCCGGCAAATGGATCGGCCCGATGCATCCGGAGATTTTGCGTGACAAGCCGGGCAAGTGTCCAATTTGCGGAATGGCCTTGGCCAAGGCTGGTGAGCTTGGTTATTCGGTAATGAAAACAGCTGAGAAACCACCTTTGGTGGTACCGACTTCTGCGGTGCTGAAGACGGGTAAACGGTCGGTGGTGTATGTGGAGATCCCCGATAAAGATGAACCGACTTACGAAGGGCGGGAGATCCTGGTCGGACCAAGAGCGGGTGGTTATTATATCGTTGAAGAAGGCTTGATGGAGGGGGAGCGAGTGGTGACTGAAGGCGCATTCAAGATCGACTCTGCATTACAGATTCTGGCTAAGCCAAGCATGATGAGTCCGGATGGTGGCGGCGGTGGCGGTGGTCATGATCACGGCGGTAAGAAAAAGGCGAGCGGTGGAAAAGGCGGGATGAAAATGACGGTTTACGACGTGTCGGATGCCTTCAAAAAACAACTGTCCGCTGTCTTCGGTCATTTTTTCGCAATGCAATCTGCGCTTGCTGACGACAATGCCAAGGGGACTAAGAGTGCCGGAGATCAAATGGTCAAAGCGCTTGCGGGTGTGGATATGAAGTTGCTTAAAAATGATGCTCACATGGCTTGGATGAACGACCTGACGTCGATCAAGGATGGGGCGGAAAAAATGGCAGCGGAAACTAATCTGGACGCCCAGCGTAAGCTATTTGTCGTTTTGTCCAAGGTGATGGCCACTGCGGGCATGTCTTACGCGGTGAGTTTTGAAGAGCCTGCTGTGGTGGTAAATTGTCCCATGGCATTCGATGGCAAAGGCGCGGACTGGCTTCAATTGGGAGAAAAAGTGCGCAATCCTTACTTTGGCAAAGCGATGATTGGCTGTGGCGATGTGAAAATGAAAATGGAGGCCCCGAGGAAAGGTGGGGAACACGAAACTCACGGTAAAATGAAGGTTTTTCAGGTGGATGAAGCTTTCAAGAAACAGCTGGCGAGCGTATATGTTGATTATTTTTCCATTCAGAAATCTCTGGCGGATGACGATTTTGTTGCGCTACGGAAAAGCTCGAAAAAACTGGAAGCAGCATTGGAGAAAGTGGATATGAAACTGCTCAAGGGCGATGCTCATATGGCTTGGATGAGCCAGATGGGAGAGATTCAGAAAACTGCGGACGCGATTCGCAAATCCGACAAGATCGACACGGGCGCGGGCGGCTTTTCTCCCTCTGTCAGAAACCTTGGTACACACTGCGGATAATTTCGGGATCAAATTTGAAGGCACGGTAGTGCATGTGCATTGCTCGATGGCTTTTGATGGTAAGGGCGGGCATTGGTTGCAACAGGGTAAAGAGGTCAGAAATCCGTATTACGGCGAGGCGATGTCGACCTGTGGTGAGGTGATGAAGGAATTGGGGAAGGAGTGAGGATTCAGGAGTAAGAAGTCAGAAGAATTAATAACGTCGTGAAGGAAGAACACACACCAGACCCTGCCCCGGAGAACGACGCGACGGCACCGTCGTTGTTGAACAACATTGTGCGGTTTTGCCTGGAGAACAAACTGATCGTTTTTCTGTTACTGGTGATGTTTATTGGTGGAGGTGTTATGGTGGCGCCCTTTGATTGGAATACCGGAGGCTTACCCCGTGATCCAGTACCAGTGGATGCGATTCCAGATATCGGTGAAAATCAGCAGATTGTGTTCACCGAGTGGATAGGGCGCTCTCCGCAGGATGTGGAAGATCAGATCACTTATCCGCTGACCGTGGCTTTGCTGGGAATACCAGAGATTAAAACGATTCGCTCGTATTCGTCTTTTGGATTTTCTTCCATTTATGTAATTTTTAAAGAAAATCCCGAGTTCTATTGGACTAGAACCCGGATTTTGGAAAAGCTGAACAGCCTGCCTGCCGGAACTTTGCCGGAAGGGGTGGCTCCAGCACTTGGGCCGGACGCGACGGCTTTGGGGCAGGTTTACTGGTATACTTTGGAAGGTCGGGATGAAAAAGGAGAACCCGCCCCAGGATGGGATCCCCAGGAATTGCGCAGCATTCAGGACTGGTATGTGCGTTATGGCTTGATGGCGGTGGACGGCGTTGCCGAGGTTGCTTCGATCGGTGGCTATGTAAAGGAATATCAGATCGACGTCGATCCAGATGCGATGCGTGCCTATGGGGTGACGCTGGAAATGGTGTTTAAGGCGGTTCGCAATTCCAATCTCGACGTTGGAGCGCGAACGATTGAGGTGAATAAAGTGGAGTATATCATTCGTGGCTTGGGATTCATCGAGAGTCTGGATGATTTGCGCGAAACAGTGGTCAAAGCGACTGGTAATGTGCCGGTGACTTTAAAACAAATTGCTTCGGTCGAACTGGGGCCGGCCTTACGACGGGGAGCTCTCGATAAGGAAGGGGCAGAAGCCACAGGAGGTGTTGTGACGGTGCGTTACGGAGCCAATCCCTTGGCGGCGATCAAGGAACTTAAAAAGAAGATCGAAGCCATGAAGGACGGTATGCCGGAGAAGACGCTGGCCGATGGACGGGTCAGTAAAGTGACCATTGTGCCCTTTTATGACCGCACGGGATTGATCAACGAGACGCTGGGAACTTTGAATACGGCATTGTCCGAAGAAATTCTGGTGACCTGTATTGTGGTGATCATCATTGTGATGCATCTGCGCAGTTCGCTGTTGATTGCCATGATGCTGCCAATGGCGGTTTTGGTGACTTTTATCGCGATGAAATTGTTCAAGGTGGACGCCAACATCGTTGCTTTGTCAGGCATCGCGATTGCGATAGGCACGATTGTCGATATGGGGATTGTTGTCTGCGAAAATATTCTCAAGCACTTGGACAAAGCGAAGCCAGGAGAGAACCGTCTTGAATTAATTTACAGGGCTACCTGCGAAGTTGGGAGCGCAGTGCTGACGGCAGTGACAACTACGGTCTTGAGCTTTTTGCCGGTGTTTTTTATGGTTGGGGCTGAGGGTAAAATGTTTCGCCCTTTGGCGTTCACCAAGACCTTTGCCCTGATCGCTTCGATCATTGTGGCATTGACCTTGATCCCGCCGATTGCGCACATGCTTTTTGCAGAACGAAAAAAGCAAACTGGAATGTTGGGCAAGATTTGGCCTGTGATCATGTTCTTAGTTGCTTTGGTTCTGCCTTTTCTTGTCGAAGGCGTGCAGTGGTGGATGAGCGGGATTGTAGCTGTTCTGGCTATTTATCAGATGCTGCAACGCAAGTTGCCTGATGACATTCGGCAGAAAATCCTTTATTCCTTCAACTTTGTGGTGGCCTTTCTGATCGCGGTGGTGCTGGCAAACAGTTGGATGCCCTTGGGGCCGGAAAAAGGCTTTTTTAATATTATTTTTGTGGTGGCGGTGATTGGAGGCCTGTTGCTTTTTTTCATCGGTTTCATGAAGATCTATGGTTCGCTACTGCGAGTGTGCCTGCGACATAAAGCGCCTTTTTTGACTTTGATTATTTCCATTTTAGTGATGGCTTTGGTTATGAGTATGGGCTTGAGCACTATCTTTGCTTTTGTGCCAGAATCTTTGCGTAAAAACAAAGTTTGGATTGCTGCGGCGGAAACTTTCCCCGGTTTAGGCGCGGAGTTCATGCCTTCTTTGGATGAAGGTTCGTTTTTGTTTATGCCAACCACTATGTCGCACGCCTCAATTGGAGAGGCGATGGATGTGATG
>JAADHD010000322.1 GCA_013152075.1 Verrucomicrobiota bacterium
AAAAAGGGATTGTCCGCCACCCGTTCACTTTGAAAAATCATGCGCGTGCCATCAGCGCCGAAATAACCTTCGCCGGATCGCTTGCCTTCGAAAGTAAGTTGTCTGACTTCACTCAGTAGCGCTGACTCAAGTTGTTCCGCTTTGGGAGCAGCTTTGTTTTCTTCGGCGGCTTGGGCTCCGGTTGTCAGGATTGCGGACAGGCCGATAAGAGGCAGCCAATTCAGGCGGAGATTGAAATGTTTCATAGCAGGGAATAGAGGGACGGAAAGTGGCGCGAGCATGTCTAATCGGATACCCGTTCAGGCTTCAGGTCAACCACGGGCAAGGATTCATCGAAGTAAATGTGTGTCAAACCGCATCCGAGACCGATGAAAAATGAAAATCGTCAACGAGCAGGGGAGGAATGTGCATCGGCATCGAGCCCTCGCTGCCAAGGACTCGTTCAGGAGATCCGGAGGCGATGATTCGCTTGAGCAGGGTGGCGGGGCTTTCGTTGAAACGGAAATTATTGATCGGCTTGCTGATTTTGCCGTTTTCGATCAGGAAGGTTCCGTCACGGGTCAGGCCAGTGTAGAGCAGGCTTTGTGGTTGCACCATTCGCAGATACCAGACGCGGGTGATCAATACCCCACGGTCTACTTTTTTGATCAATTGTTCGAGCGAATGATTTTCTCCCGGCATGATCACATTGCTGGCATAGGGAGTTGCCTGGATGTTCTGTTTTTTCGCCCAGTAACGGCTACTGAATAAATTCTTGAGAGTCCCGTCCTTGATCCAATCTGTTTTTTTGTTGGCCAATCCGTCGTGGGAAAAAATCGATCCCGGAGCGGCTTTATAAGTGGGATCAGAATACAATGTCGCATTGTTGCCGAAGAGATTTTGTCCGATGGGGTTTTCTTTGCTCAGGCTGGAGAGGAAGCTGCGCTTTTCATCCGAGCTGCGTTGATTCAGTGACCACATCAGTAAGCCGATTAAGTTGCGCGCTGCACTGGCCTCCAGCACCACCGGATATTTTCCGGCGTCCATGGCGGCGGGATCTCTGGAATCCAAAGCTTTGCTGACGGCGGTTTGGGCGGTAGGTTTTAGAGACAGGTTGTGGCTGTCAGTGTACTGGCAACTGGACCAGCCGGATCCATTGCCAGCTTTGCTTCGGGCAGTGATTGAAAAGTCGACAGTTGTGGATGGTTGGTAGGCAAAAAGTCCGGCACTGTTGGCGATGGCGTTGACTGAGATTTTGCGATTCAAAAAACCAGCGCCGGAAACTTTTGCCGCGCGCGTGGCATCGATGGCGGGTTGGATCCAGGCGGCCAGTTCAGAGGGGCCGCTGGCGGCGCTGGCGGCGGAAAAGGTGGCCGGGCTGGCATAAGTTTGCGCTTCCAACGGCGGCATAAACTCGGGGTTTTCGGGAGCGAGTCGGGCCATTTGCTCAGAGCGGGCGACGGCATCTTTCAATGAGCTGTCATCGGTCTGATTCCATTGCACGCTGGCCGAGCGGGTGCCGAAATTTGAGGTGATCGACAGGCTTAGAAGTTTCCGCGCGGCATTGCTGGTGATGTCGTTGTTGGCAAATCTCAAATTGGCGTCATCGGTCTTGGAGATGTGCACAACAGCGGAGTCCGCTTTTGATCGTTTGAGAATTTTTTCCGTCAGCTGGCGAATTTGATCTTCATTCAGGATCATGCTTTTGCTCCCCCTTCTTCCTGGGTATTCAAAACATTCACCTGTCGAAATCGTGAAGGCACTGCTCCATGCGAAACCGGAGCGGATTGCATTGGGCGTCCCTTGCCACAATTGAAAGCGCCGCCGAGCTCGTAAGTTGAAGCGCCGCCGAGACCGTCGCAGGAGTTCCAGAACTCGATCGAATTGCCTTGGTAAGCGACGTCCTTGTACATGCCATCGAGTTTGCCGTTTTTGATTTTGTGAAAGGTCTGTCCGGTGAACTGAAAATTGTAGCGTTGTTGATCGATGCTCCAACTTCCCGAGCCGACGATGTAGATACCGTCTTCGACATCAGCGATGAGTTTTTCAGCGGTGATGCTGTCGTCCTCGCCGGGTTGCAGGGAAATGTTAGGCATGCGTTGCAGGGGAAAGGTCGAGAAACTGTCGGCATAAGCACAACCGTTGGAATGTTCCTTGCCAATCATGGCCGCTTGACCAAGCGCCATCTGGTAATTGGTGAACAATCCCTTGTCGATAATATTGAACTCCTGCCCTTCAGTCTTCACTCCGTCGTCGTCATAGGCGGTCGTCGATAGTCCATTTTTTTGGGTGCGGTCAGCGCGAACGGTGACCAGATCACTGGCGTATTTGAGTTTACCCAACAGCTCGGGTTTCACAAACGAGGTGCCAGCAAAGTTAGCTTCGTATCCCATCGCTCGATCCAGTTCAGTGGGGTGGCCAATGGATTCATGAATGGTTAACCACAAATTGGTGGGATGAATGACGAGATCCTTAGGGCCGGATTTGACCCCGGGCGCGGCCATTTTTTCCTTAGCTTCTTCGACCGCTTGGACCACTTCTCCCTTGAAGTCATAATCACGAACGTATTCGTATCCGGAACCGCGCGGTGCGGCCAATGAGTCGCGATTGGAGAAGCCGCCTTTTTTGGAATCGATCACCGTGACTGAGAAGTAAGGCCGGATACGAACCCGGGATTGCTCAATGCGACTGCCGACTGAATTGGCCAGCCATTTTTCTTCTTTTACCTGCATCAGGCCCGAGCGGCAGAAATTGGCTCCGGCGGCCAAAGCGCGTTGATTGATATCCAATAAAAGCGCCGCCTTGTCGTCGAGTGAGATGGAAAAAGGATCAATCTCCATCGGCATCTGCCATTTGTCCTTCCAGGCGGTGAGTTTTTCCAGCGAAACCGCTTCGAGGCGTTTGCCTTGTTGTTCCCTGGCAATGGCAATAGCCGTGTGAGTCAGGCGTAGGGCTTCCTGTTCGTTGATCTCATGACTGGCGGCGAATCCCCAGGCGCCATCGACCAGCACTCTGACACAACAGCCAGTGTCTTCAGAATAATCAACCGAGCGCACTGCTGATTCGCGTGCGTGTAGGCTTTCCGAGGTGGTTTTTCCAATGCGGAATTCTGAAAACCCAGCGCCGAGCTTTTCGGCCTGATTCAGGACGGCATCAGCAAGCGCAGGAAATGCGGTGGAGAGAGGGGAGGGATTTGTTGCCGTCTGCCCCTGTTGCAAAAGAGAAGTCTGGCAGGTTAGAGCAGCCGTTCCCGTGAGGGCGGCTTGGTGTAAAAATTTTCTTCTTTTCATTAACGCAGTTCTTCAGGCAAAGCGTTCTTATCAATGGTCTTTTGTTTTTTTTCCTTATTTAATTCATCAATTTCCCGGTCTCTGCGGGATTTGGTGTTGGCGTATTTTTTTGCCAGTGTTGCGATGTGAGCAGTCACATCGGAGGCGTTTTCATTGGAAAGGTAGCGCGCCATTTCGTGCATCTTGAAGCCCTTTTCATCAGAGGCGCTTCCTCCCCGGATTCCTTCGCGAAATTTGTGAAGTTGCGCGCGAATGTACCAATCCTGAAGGCCGATCAAAGGGGCGCTGCCAAAGGTCTTTTCGCCTTTGCCATTAAAACGGTGACACTTTGCGCACACCTCGGTGAAGACTTCTTTGCCTCGTTTCTCATCTCCACCCATAGTATTTCGGGTGGGGTGCATCGGCATGAGAGCGATCAACTTGGCAACCCCCTGGAACTGGTTATTGTCCAGAGCCAGGGCGAGATTGTGCATGATCAGGCCGGGGCGATCGTCCGCGTTGGTTCCGCGTAGATCAGCGCGGAATTTTTCAATTTGCAGCAAGGTATACCAGTCCGGAAGTCCGGCGATCGAGGGGGCTTTTAGAACTTGTGATCCTTCGCCACTCTTGCCGTGACAAACCGCGCAGACCTGGGAATACAAGTCCTCGGCGGGAAGCAGTTTGGAGCTGGCGGGGATGATACTTTTCTCTTCGGCTTGCAAGGGGAAGTTGAGGCATAACAAAAGGCCGCTAAACCAGCAGAAAAATTTCATGTTGCTATTGTTGCATATGCAGTACATCTTTCAACTGTAAATATAAAGGCATCGACGATGCAATTGAGTAAATTCACAGATTATTCCCTACGGGTTCTTATTTATACCGCAGCGAAGCATCCGGACAAGGTTTCAATTACAGAATTGGCCGAAGCCTATGATATTTCCCGCAACCACTTGGTAAAAGTGGTCAATCAGCTGGCGAATCTGGGGTATCTGGATACGACCCGCGGGCGGGGAGGCGGAGTTTTGCTGGGACAGCCTGCCGTGGATATCATCATCGGCGATGTGATTGAGGCTGTGGAGCCTGGCTTTGACATGGCGGAATGTTTCAAGCTGGGGGTTAATCATTGTCGCCTGACTCCGGTTTGCCGACTGAAAGGGATCATGAATGATGCCAAAACGGCTTTTCTGAGAGAGTTGAGTCGTTATACCCTGGCCGATGTTGTGCGCCAACCTCAAAGCATTCTCAAGGCACTGGCAAGTGAGAAAGTGCGTCGATGAATCGATTAAATTGAATATTTTTCCTAAATAACCCACCAACCCAAGTAGAAGATATGAAACCTGATAAAATTCGATTGTTTGGCAATTATAGAACAAGCGCCTTGTTGCCGACCTTGCTCACGATGTGCGTGGCTCCTGCGATGCTGGCTATCGATGATTTTGAATTTCCGCCGATCAGCTATTCGGACACCAGTCCGAATGATCGCATTACCCAGTTACAGAGTGACACAAAAACAGGCAAGTTGAAGTTCACTCAGAAAACCGAAAAGGACTTTGTGGGGGCTTTGCTTAAAGAGCTGAATATTCCTGCATCCTCTCAGTCGCTGGTATTTTCAAAGACCAGTCTGCAGACCTCGGCGATTAACCCCGGGCAACCTCGGGCGATTTATTTTAATGAAGAAATTTATCTTGGCTGGACTCGCAATCGCGATCTTGAGCTTATGGCGTCCGAACCCAAGTTGGGGATAACTTTTTACCTGATCCACCGGGACCCGAAGTCATCCAAGCTCTCGTATGAACAACATACGGATGAGTGTTTTTCCTGTCATGCGGCGGGGCGAACCGGGGGGCGTCCGGGAATGGTGGTGCGCTCGGTTTTGGCTGACGCCAAGGGCTTCCCGATTTTTTCTGCCGGCAGTTATACGACAGATCAGAGCAGCCCGATCGCGCAACGCTGGGGTGGTTGGTATGTGACCGGGCAGCACGGTGAGCTTCGTCACATGGGCAATGCGATCGCTATCGAAGTGGACAAGGGCAATGGAGCGGAGATTGACCGTGAGGCCGGGGCCAATAAAGATATGGAGGAGCTGGAGGAATTTATTGATCCAACTGATTACCTGGTTCCCAGCAGTGACATTGTTGCCTTGATGGTTTTGGAGCATCAGGTGGGCATGCACAACCGTTTGATCGAAGGGAATTACGTGGTGAGGAAAGCGGTTTATCGTGATAAGGAAATCAGTCGTGAGTTGGGTGAAAAACGTAAAGGGTTCAGTGATACGACTCGGCGGATTATTGATCATCAGGCTGAGAGGATTTTAAACTATCTGCTCTTTGCCAACGAGGTCAGGCTGGATGGTGGTGGGATCGATTCTGACGCGACCTTTGCTGAGGACTTTCAGCACAACGCAAAGGTTTCGAAAGATGGACGTTCGTTGAAGGACTTCCAACTGTTGACCCGGATTTTTAAATACCGTTGTAGCTACATGATTTATTCGACAGCTTTCGAGAGTTTGCCCAAACCTTTGAAAAATAAAGTTTACCAGCGCCTTGGTGCTGTGTTGCTGGGCAAGGATACCAGCAACGAATACGCTTATCTTAAAGATAGCGAGCGTGAGCGTATTTTGAATATTCTGGTGGAGACCTTGCCTGACGTCCCGGCGAATTGGAAGAGTGCGGGGAAGGCGAAACAAGTGACGGCGGCGAAGTGAGAGTGCCTTAACGGATAATGGAGTGAGCCGGTCCGCTGTGCTCACTCCTCCTCAAGATAAGCTTGCAGGTTTTCTTTCAACTGCGCTCTCGCTCGAAACAGTAGGCTCTTGACCGCGGAAAGGGACATGCCTAATACCTCGGCGATTTCCTCATACGAGCGATCTTCGTAACGTCTGAGGATGACTGCTAAACGTTGTTTTTCCGGCAAGGCTTGAATGGCTGTATCAATGGCTTTGATCAGTTCGTTTTCCAATGCCTGTTGATCCGGGGTGGCGGTATTTTCATCCGGTGCCAGCAAGTTGTATTCCTCTTCCCGTTCATCCATCGATACCGCGGGTTTGCGTTGTCGACGGCGCATTTCATTGAACACCAGATTGCGCGTGATGGTGAACATCCAGGTGGTGAATTTGGCGGAAGGTTTATAACGCCCGGCCGATTTCCATATCCGGATGAAGACCTGTTGCGAAATGTCTTCGGCGTCGCCCATGCCGCCGAGCATTTTGGCAACAGTGCCGATCACGGCGCCCTGGTGGATTTCGACAATTTCCTCAAAAGCGGCGATATCGCCCTGCTTGACCTTCATCATCAGGGCCACGTGATGATCATTCGATTGACTGTTGTCGCCGGACTCGGACTGAGCTGACACTTCGGCGGACAAATCCATGATGGGCGCACGTTTACGCTAACAGCCACGAGGGGGTGTCAGGATCCGGGGAGTGGAGGGTGAATGATTTCAAGATTTAGTATTGAATGGCTCGAGCGCAGGCTATCAAGGGCTGTTGTAAAAGTAAACTGTGCAGAAGGGGAAACGTTGCGGAGAAATTTGGTCTTTTATGAAGTTGGCTGCTATTTTGGCAAAGGCAGCAATGGACAGATTGGCAATCTGTCCTACTTTCTCGCTATCGAAGATGATAGATTTTGCATTTCTCAGATTGGATTCAGGGGAGTTTTTGTGCGGTAAAGGGCCGTTTCAAGCGCTATCGACCCCAAGTGATGCCGAGGTGGCGTTTTATCATAATGACTTCATACTCAGTGATTCGCATCCGTGGAAGCAGCCTGCGCAATGGTTTTTAGCGACGGATCCCAGACAGCTGTTATTGAGTAATGGAGACACTCCTTTTCCTGCGGTGGAGTGGGAAGGGCTGACGGACCAATCGTTCCGGCGCATTTATGAAGATGTTCAGTCGCGAATATCGTGTCACGAATTGGAAAAATCCGTGCCGGTGCTGACCGAACGGGGTCGGGTTCGGTCGGGAGATCCTGCGGCCTTGTTGCGAGCGGTGGGAGAGTTGCCGGAGCCGATGTGGGCTTATGGTTATCGATTTGGCGACTCCGGGGCGGTAGGGGCGACTCCGGAACGGTTATTTTCACTGGAGGATGGAGTGCTGGAGACCATGGCGCTTGCGGGCACCGCGTCGAAACACGAAGCGACAGAGTTCGAAGTGGATGATAAGGAGATCCGCGAGCACGAATTTGTGGCGGATTATTTATCGGAGCGGCTGGGGACCTTGGGAGAGGTGAAACGGGGGGCTCGCGAAGTTCTCGATCTAGGTTCGATCATACATTTCATCTCGCGTCTGCAGGTGGAATTGAGCGACGGGGCTCCGGGCATCGATGATTTGATAGCCTTGTTGCACCCGACTCCTGCGCTCGGGGCCTATCCGCGCGGGGAGGGAGCCTTGCGGCAATTGATGGAGTATCGTGAGGCCCTGGAGACTCCAAAGTGCTTTGGAGCTCCTTTCGGGGTGAAATATCTGGGCCGCTTTGAATCAGTGGTGGCTATTCGAAAC
>JAADHD010000398.1:0-1234 GCA_013152075.1 Verrucomicrobiota bacterium
CTTAAAAAACAGGCAATAGTTACCCGTTTTGGCAATTTTGTGATTTATGGGGAAACCTGGGTTAACAGGCGCAAAGCGCCGACCCTATGGTAGCCTGCGGGCATCGCCCCAGGATAATGGGAACAAAAACATCAAGCCCCAAGGGCGGCGGCGCTAATCCCAAGGCTTTAGGGCCACCCTTTCAGGGCTGATGGATCTATCGACCTAATCCCACGACTGCGGGACACCGCGGGAGAGACAGCCGGGGGAAATCACCCGGAGGCAAATTTTGCGGGTTAACGCGGATAAGAATCTACCAAAGCTTACAAGCTCCCTATGGACCCAAGCTCCAATTTCATTTCTTTTTTTCATATTATCCGTGTGCATCCGCGAAATCCGCGGTAAAAAAACGCAGCCAGATGGAGGTCAGGAAAAAACGGCATAAGTTGCAATGACATCTCATGCAAATGATACCGCGCCACATAAGCAGCTCTCGGCTGAGCGCCGTGTAACAACTTACCCTCGCAATCTGGCGATGATGCCTTCGCTTACTTGCTTAGGGTTAGCTTTGCCTCGGGAAAGCTTCATCACCTGCCCGGTGAGAAAGTTGATCGCCTTGTCATTGCCCTCCCCCACCTCTCCAGCGGGGCCGGGATTGTTCGCAATCGCCTGATCGATGAAGGCATCAATCTCACCAGAATCTGCAGGCTCGAAGCCTTTCTCCTTGGCGACAGCTGCCGGGGTTTTATCGGGAGCTTCAAACAGTGCGGCAAAAACTTCTTTCGCCTGGCTATTGGTGATCTGTCCTACCTCAATCAAATCAACCAGCTGCCGCAAATTATCAGCGGTCAGCGCGCAATCAGAAATACCAACTCCCTGATCATTCAAGACCCCGAGCAAATTATTGATCACCCAGTTGGCAACCTTTTTCGCAGAAGATGCCCCGCAAGCAGCCTTCTCATAATACTCAGCCAATTTTACATCCGAAGCCAACACCGATGCGTCATAATGAGTAATTCCAAAATCCTTTTCAAAGCGGTCAACTTTTTCGTGCGGCAATTCCGGCAGATCAGTTCTGGCTTCGGCCAGTAAATCCGCCGTATGGACAGGTAGCAAGTCCGGATCCGGAAGGTAGCGATAATCATGCGCATCCTCCTTGGTTCGCATCAGTTGCGTCTCTTCGATATCATCATCCCACCGGCGAGTGGATTGGATAATTTTTTCACCCGCATCGAGAGCCTCAGCCTGGCGTTCG
>JAADHD010000398.1:1295-13528 GCA_013152075.1 Verrucomicrobiota bacterium
TCCTCTTGCCCCACCGGTCGTAGCGAAATGTTTACATCACAGCGCATTTGCCCCTTTTCCATATCCGCATCTGAAACACCCGAATACACCAGTATTTGTCGCAATGAATTCAGATATGCAAACGCTTCATCCGGAGTGGTGAGATCCGGCTCGGAAACAATCTCCATCAAAGGTGTGCCCGCCCGGTTAAAATCAATAGTCGAAAACGCGGCGTGATGAGTCGATTTTGCCACATCTTCTTCGAGATGAATTCGAGTGAGTGCGATCGCTTTTCCCGGTTCAGGAATATTTTTCTGCACCTCCTTCGGATAAGCGAGGTCGTAAAGCGGCACACTGCCTCCAAGACACAAAGGTAGATCAAATTGAGTGATCTGATAATTCTTGGGCATGTCCGGATAGAAATAGCTTTTGCGATCCCATTTAACGATGGGCGGCGTTTCGCAACCCAACATCAAACCCGCACGCATGGTTTTTTTAATCGCCCCCAGATTAAGAACCGGCATCGCTCCGGGCAAGCCGAGACACACCGGGCAGGTGAGGGTGTTTGGCTCATCCCCGTAGCGCACGGCGCAGGAACAGAACATCTTACTGTTCGTCTTGAGTTGCACATGAACTTCAAGTCCGATGGCCACTAGGTATTTACCAGCAATAGCAGTTGTCATATAAATGATTGATAAATCGAATCGTTACGAATGTGTAATCAAGAGACTGAAAACGATCAAGCTTGCCCATTTTGAGCGCGTTGCCTCAAAGCGTGATCACACAATACCAACGCCGCCATCGCCTCCACCATCGGCACGGCGCGCGGCAACACACAGGGATCATGTCGACCTCGACCTGTGAGTTCAGTGTCTTCACCTCCAGAAGAAACGGTTTCCTGAGCTGACATGATGGTTGCCGTAGGTTTAAAGGCCAAACGGAAGACAATATTTTCACCATTCGAAATCCCCCCCTGAATACCACCTGAACGATTACTGCGAGTCCGCACTCGGTCACCCTCCATATAAAACGGATCATTGTGCTCTTTGCCGGTGAGTTGCGTCCCTGAAAACCCCGAACCCACTTCAAACCCCTTACAGGCAGGCAGGCTCAACATGGCTTTACCCAAATCCGCCTCAAGTTTATCAAAAACCGGCTCACCAAGCCCAACCGGCACCTGTCGCAGCACACACTCCACCACTCCACCAACAGAATTGCCTTCGCTGCGCATCTCTTTGATCAAGTCGATCATTTTATCAACCGTTGCCGGATCACCAGTCCTTACTATGTTAGACTCTATCTCGGAAAATTTCACCGTATCGGGGTCAACGTCGGCAACAATATCACGCACAGATTTCACCCAGGCGATAATCTCCAAATCGGGAGCAAAATGACTGAGCAAAACTTTTTTTGCCACCGCCGCCGCCGCGACCCGCCCAATCGTTTCACGCGCCGACGCCCGGCCACCTCCCTGCCAATTACGAATCCCATATTTGGCTTCATAAGTATAATCCGCGTGCGAAGGGCGGAACTTATCCTTCATTTCCTCATAGGCCTCTGGCCGAGCGTCCTTGTTGCGAACCAGAATCGCAATCGGCGTGCCCAGGGTTTTTCCTTCAAACACGCCAGAAAGAATCTCACATTGATCCGCTTCATCTCGAGGAGTGACGATTTCCGATTGCCCTGGTTTGCGCCGATCCAGATCAGTCTGAATGTCACCCACACATAGATCAATCTGCGGAGGGCATCCATCTATCACCACCCCCACTCCACCCCCATGGGACTCCCCCCACGTGGATATACGAAAAAGATTGCCTGACGATGAACTCATACTTGCTTAAAAACGAATAGAAAAACTGTTCGCCAATAGTCGTAGAAAAACCGTATTCCGCAACCACCATCTGGAGCAACTAAAGCCTTGATTCAAAACGGCCCCGTTCGTAACAAAACGCGTGTACACGCTTCTGCTATAGAAATACCCTCCGCTTTCAGCTCTTCGGTCTATTTTACCGGAGTCAACACCACCTTGCGGATATCCATGACCGCTTTGCCTGGTTTTGTAAGCGGCTGAATCACGACTTTATGCGCCCCCTCCTCACCCAATTCCACCGTGCCAAGTTCAAGCGTTTCCCACTTTTGGAAGCCTCCTGTTTCTTTCACGGTAAATTTCAATACCTGATCACCACTGGTCAATAGTGCCACCTCACTGCCCCCACTTTGATCCCCACAACCATGAACAAGCGACACCTTGAACTTGCCCGGCATCGACACATGGAAATCCCACTCCGCCCAATCCTCCGGATGGATCCAGTATCCCAGACAATCCTTTTCCGGCTTGATTTCATATTGCATTTTCTCTGAATGAGTGACCGCATCACGGGCGTGCAACTCAATGGCACCATCCAGTCCTTGTCCGAGCTTCTCTTCGCTCTCCTGTATGGGAACCAACTTCAAAGCCTTGATAGAAAACGGTGGTGCCTGGGATTTGTCTGCGGTTAACAGGGAAATGTGATGTTTCCCCTTGGTCGAAATTTGAGCTCGTCCCAACACAAATTCGTCGGATGCATCCGGCTTGGCGCTCCTATATACATACGCCTTGAGAATATTCGCCCCATCAAGCCGAAATTGGATACCCATTTTTTTCTGTCTAACCGACGTATAAACAAGACGCACCTCATAGGCTCCCGGTCGCTGGGCTTCAAAATCCCAGTTCCAATAAGCAAAATGGTTTCTCTCGTCATAGTTGCCAGCCCCCGCATTCAAGGTCAGGACCCCCCTTTTATTATCCGACTTAATTTCGGCAGGAGACGCATCCCCAGCCGAAGCCTCCTTGGCGGCGACTTCTTCACCCAGCGAAGGCGAAGCCGTCAGGTGGCAAATTACCAACGTTGTAATAACAGCACAGAATCGGGGTATCATAATTTTCATGTCAGCAGTTCCGCAGACTATCGTAATAGGATCAAGCGGGATCAAGCCTTTAAAATAGGGATTCCTGATTCGTCTTTCTTCACTCGGCACTAAATTTCCATTTTTCCCATCATTTTCCTTCATATACGTCCTTCACACCGACCCACACCAAGTCCCGCTTGACAAAACCCTGCTTTCCCGTATTTTCCACGCCCGTTACCAAAGGAGTAGCGAACATTTTACCAGAGACAAATCATGGCCAATATCGCATCAGCTGCAAAACGTGCCCGCCAGGCAACACGTATAACCGAACGCAACCGCGCACTGAAAACGCAGGTGAAAACTATTCGTAAGCAGGTTATCACCGCCATTGAAGCTAAAGATAAAACCGCAGCGACCACTTCTCTCAACTCTTTCAAATCCATGGTGGACAAGGCCAGCAAAACTAATGTGATTCATCGCAATGCTGCCGCCCGCACCAAAAGCTCTCTGGCCAAACAGGTCAGCGCTATATAAAAAGCCGGCAGCACAATACTGTTGCCACCTGTGCTCAGGCTAGCAAGCCCGTGATCAACTCTTAGTTGACGCGCAGTAGCACACCTTAAATTCGCATTCATGATAACTGAATAGCGTCGAAAGTATTTTCGTTCTTGCCGGAAACATTCGTTTTTGATACTTTCCTCTTCATGGGAAAAGAAGACCCAGCATTAATAGAACGGGCAAAACGAGCACGACGAATTGCGCGCAATCCGGCGCAATATAAAGTTTGCGGCGGCTGTAATTCAATTGTTGCTACCAAAGTCAACCTTTGCCCCAATTGTCACAGCTATCGCTTCGAAAGCGACCCGGAATATGTTGTGCAACAGGCAAAATCATTGTCCCAGCGGGAGCAACAGACCGTATTAAGCGAAGATTTGCTCTGAAATCCAGGGTAAATGAAATTCCTGAGAACACCGGGAACTCTATATGGCGGGGGTTAATTATAAATAAAGATTTATAATCTGCTTACACACCCACTCCCAACTTTGGTATTCAACGAAATTATTTCACTTACTGTAGAATCCCCTCTCTACAGTAAATTATGGAAATTCTAAAATAGTTTACATTTTAATTTGACGCCTATGGGAAAAGGCGCTTAGAGTCTCGCACTGCGCTTCTTTTTATTCCAAAAAGAGGCGCTTAACCATTACCAAACAAACAAACAACCTAGGGGAAATCAGTTGATGAAAATCAAAACTCTACTTATTACAGCTATCGGGGCGTTCGCAATTGCAAACGTCAATGCAGGAGACGGAAAAATCGTCGAAGAAGTGATGATCGTTGAAGAAACCAATGCGTCTATCGCTGTTGGTTACAACACCAGCTACATCTTCCGCGGAGTTAATTACGGAGACAATCAAGTCACCGCACAGATTGACTACGACATCCCTAACACACCACTCGCAATCGGAGCATGGTACGGCAACCCAACACAGGGTCGCGGCTTGAACCCTGCTCAAACTGATGAGTTGGACCTATACGCAACTGTCAGCCACTCCTTCGGATCAGTCGAAGCTTGGTTGGGATACACTGCTTACCTTTTCCCTGAAACAGGTGGTGGTCGTTTAGGCAACAGCTCAACTAATGAAGTTGGAACTGGCATTGTTACATCTGCTGGCCCAATCGATCTGGCCGTGAGCGCTTACTACGACTTCAACATCGAAGGTTGGTATGTTGACGCCACTGCAGGTCACTCGTTTGACATCAGTGACATTGTAAGTTTGGAGCTTTCAGCTGGAATCTCATACCAGAATGATTACTTCAGCGCAGGAGGAGACTTCAACAGCGTCCTAGTAGTAGCTGCTTTGCCAATCGCATTGACAGACACTGCTACACTGAGACCTTATGTCGCAGGCAACTTCGCACTTAGTGCGATTGATAGCTTCCAAGACGACCAAATCTTCGGCGGAATCAGCTTGAGCGTCGCATTCTAAGTCAACTTGACTTAAAGAATACTTCAAAAGCCTTCCGGTGAGAACCGGAAGGCTTTTTTGTTGCTCGGGAGAAGTATAAAATTAACAAGCCCGCTTTTTTGTTGACTTGAATGTGCCTGCGGATTAAGAAAGCCACCCATTCAAAGAGCGACAACGCCCGCGAAAAACCGATTATTTCAAAATGATTGGCACGCTAACTGCTAATAGGTGGTTAGAAACTACTCTCGGCCAATTGCCTAAGAAAAGTTGAATACTGATTACCAAATACCAATACCATTACTAAGAAAACTACTATGAAACTAAAAACACTACTCATTACTACTATCGGGGTGCTTGCCATGGGCAGCGCTAACGCGGGTGAAACAGCAGACGCCAAGGTTGTTGTGGAAGAGGCTGAAAGCACTTTTTCAGGCGAATTTTCAGGCGGATATGATACTCGCTATATCTTTCGTGGACTTTGGTTCGGAGACAATGCGGTATGGGGGAACGTTTCTGTATCAAAAGAAATTACTTCGAAATTGACTTGGTCTTCAAATGTCTTTTACACCGACATCATGGACAACGACCTTGCTTATTCTGAGTACAATCTTGGAACAGCACTTTCGTATGCTTGCGACCGTGGCACCACTTACACGATTGGCGCAACTTACTACCGTTTCTTGGACGGTTTCTCAGGCGACAACGGCACTGGCCCAGGAGGACAGGGAGATACCACAGAGCTTTACATCAGCGCTAGCCGTGAGCTCTTCTTCGGAATTACGGGGTCGATTCTGGCTGCTTATGACTTCCGTATCGATGCACAATACCTCGAAGCAGGTTTGGGCAAAAGCTGGGCTCTCTGTGACACCGTCTCCCTTGATGCTGCTTTAGCAGTGGGTTATGGCCTTAACGATTATTATTCACAGGCTCTTTCTGGTGATTCTGCAGATGACTTCACTCACGTTTTGGTGAGCTTGGGTCTGCCAATCAAAGTAACAGAAAATTCAGTTTTGCGACCACACGTGAGCGCTAACTTCTCTGGCGATGCACGTAGCCGCGGTAACGCAGCTTCCATCGGCGACGAAGAAGTTTTCTACGGCGTGAGTTTTGCAGTGAGCTTCTAAATTTGAAGTTCTTTTTAAACTTCTAAAGGCCTTCCGGAGAGATCCGGGAGGCCTTTTTCTTTTGCTCTCAAAAGTTGACTGGATTCTATCTGGCAACATATTCAGAAAAGCATTCATTTCATCCAAACTAGATTGTGTCCGAACAGAACAGCCAAAACGATTCACCCACCTTGCGCAAAGTACTCGTCACTGGCGCTGCCGGCTTTATTGCCTCCCGGGTTACCGCCCAACTTCTGGAAGCAGGCGTGGAAGTTATAGCCATCGATAATTTTAACGATGCCTATGATGCGCGCTTAAAACAATTACGCGTCAAGGAATTCGAGGGTCAGAGTCACTTACAATTGATTGAAGGTAGCATTGAGGATGAAGAGTTAATCAATCGCGTGTTTTCAGAAAACGATTTTGACTGCGTGTTCAACCTCGCTGCCCGGGCAGGAGTGCGCTACAGCCTGGTTGACCCACATGTGTATTTCTCCACCAACGTCACCGGCTCACTGAATATCATGCAGGCAATGCGAGCGAACGAGGTGAAAAAACTGGTGATCGCATCCACGTCCTCTCTTTACGCCGGCCTGCCGATGCCGTTTAAGGAAGACTTGCCCGTCAATGAACCCTTGTCTCCTTACGCCGCTTCTAAAAAAGCGGCAGAAGTCATGGCCTTCACCTATCACCACCTGTTTGATCTGGACGTATCGGTGCTGCGCTATTTCACCGTTTACGGACCAGCAAGTCGTCCGGACATGGCAGTATTCCGCTTTATCCGCTGGATTGATGAAGGGACACCTATCGAAATGTTTGGTGACGGAACCCAAGCGCGAGATTTCACTTATGTCGAGGATATTGCCCGCGGAACAATTCTCGCCGCCAAACCCCTCGGTTACGAAGTGATCAATCTCGGAGGCGGCAACCAACCAACGTCGATGAATACTCTGATCGAAGGCATGGAAAAACGTCTTGGCAAAAAAGCGCTAATCGAAAACAAACCTTTCCATGCCGCCGATATGAAGGACACCTGGGCGGATATTTCCAAAGCTAATGATTTACTCGGCTGGAAACCGGAAGTCAGTCTCGACGACGGCCTTGACCGGGCTGTTGAGTGGTACTTGCAAAACCGCGAGTTCGCCCAGGCGCTGGTGATCTGAGTAAAGATCTTTCCAATCAGCGATGCGGGAACATCGTTTCAATTTTGCGCTCCATTATGTCGATGAGCCCGTGTCGGCATGGCGGTTGACCATGTAGTAAATCACCGGCACAGCGATACGGCTGACGAGCAGAGATGCGATTTCACCAGCCATCAATGCTATGGCAAGACCCTGGAAAATTGGATCCATTAAAATCACTGAAGCGCCAACCACCACAGCCATTGCAGTAAGTAACATTGGCCGAAAGCGAACCGCTCCGGCATCAATAACAGCATCGTGCAAAGGCATGCCCTGACGCACACGCAGCTGGATGAAATCGACCAGTATGATGGAGTTGCGAATCACTATGCCCCCGCCAGCCATGAACCCAATCATCGATGTGGCGGAAAAAAAGGCCCCCATCATTCCGTGGGCAGGCATGATACCGATCAGAGAAAATGGAATGGCCACCATGACGATCAAGGGAGTGATGAATGATTTAAACCACCCAACCATGAGCACGTAGATCAAGATCAGTACCACAGCAAAAGCCAGACCTAAATCCCGAAACACTTCGATGGTAATATGCCACTCTCCATCCCACTTCATTGACGGCTCCATATCAAGAAAAGGCATACTGGCGTTAAGTTGCATCCCTGGCTCCGAACTGACGTGCATCCAGACCAGCAAGCAATTTGTTCATTTCAAGAATCGCATAAACCGGACTTTCTTTCTCCCCCGCTACATCACCAATAACATAAGTCACCGGCATGAGGTTTTTATGGTAAATACTTTTATCGATAATGTCCTCTTCGACACTCACCAACTCACCAAGAGGAACGAGAGGGGGGGGCGTTACAGCCATCCCCCCCTTTTCAGGTAAGGCGTTGGCGTCTCCAGAACGCACCCGAAGTCCCAACAATTGCTTGGCATCCGTTCGCTCTGAACGCGGCAGTTTCAGACGCAACATAACAGCCTCTTTTTCACGCGGCAAATGAGCCAGCTCAACATCGAGCCCATCAACGGCAATTTTCAGAGTCTGTGAAATCGTTTCGGCTGTGATTCCGTTCAAGGCGGCTTTTTCCTTGTCGATACGGAAGCGCATGCGTTGCTGATTGTGCTCCCCATACCAATCCACATCCACCACCCCGGGAACTGATTCGAATATGTGTTTCACTTCTAGCGCCAAGGCCTCTCGCTGCTCCCGATCATGCCCATACACTTCAGCCACCAAAGTCTGCAACACCGGCGGACCGGGAGGCACCTCTGCCACAGCGATAGCGGCATCATATCGTCGGGCAATTTTTTCAAGTTTCGGCCGCACGCGCTTTGCGATGTCATGACTGGAAGCCTTACGGTCATGTTTTGGCAACAGATTCACCTGAAGATCCGCAACGTTAGCTCCTTGCCGCATAAAATAATGACGGACCAAACCGTTAAAATTAAAGGGCGATGCGGTGCCGGCATATACCTGGTAATTCACTACTTCCGGCTCCCGGGCAATCACCGCTGCCATTTCCCTGGCGACTCGGGTTGTTTGCTCCAATGCACTGCCCTCTGGCATGTCGAGAATTACCTGGAACTCACTCTTATTGTCGAAAGGTAACATTTTGACTTTCACATATCCGATCCCTACCAAGCCCATACTACCTAGCAATAACAAAACCACCACGAGTAGAAAGCCCCACTGATGGGAAGGCTTAGCCAGCAAAAACCCCATCCACCGGCGGTAAGCACGTGTCATCCCGCCTTCTTTCTCATGACTACCATCATGCTTACCTCCCGCCGAAGGGCCCTTAAGTAAACGAATCGCCGCCCAGGGGGTGACTATGAAAGCGATGAGCAATGAAAACACCATCGCCGCACTAGCCCCAATCGGGATCGGGCGCATGTATGGCCCCATCAAACCGCCCACAAAAGCCATTGGTAAAATCGCTGCAATCACCGCCCAGGTAGCCAATACCGTAGGGTTACCCACTTCGCTGACAGCCTCCAAAGCCACCAAGGTCATCGATTTTCCGTGATTCTCAGGCAAACGCAAATGCCGAACAATGTTCTCCACAACCACGATGGCGTCATCAACCAGAATACCAATCGAAAATATCAACGCAAAAAGAGTAATTCTATTCAAGGTAAAACCGTAAAGGTAAAAGGTCAGCAAAGTAAGCGCCAAGGTCGACGGAATAGCAATCGCTACCACAATCGATTCACGCCATCCCAACATCAAGAGAATCAAAACCGAAACACTGAACACCGCGATACCCATATGAAAAAGTAACTCATTGGACTTTTCCGCAGCGGTTTCGCCATAGTGCCGTGTGATAGCCACGCCGACTTCATCCGGTATCACTCGCCCTTTCAGGGCATCCACCTTGGCGAGCACCGTTTCCGCCAAACTGATCGCGTTCGTTCCCGGACGTTTGGCAACGGTGATCGTCACAGCAATCTCATCTCCATCCTGTGTTTGACTCACTCCATTATGCGCACCGACTCCTGCACCATAGAGCACATAATTTTGTGGATCGTCACCTCCATCCACTATGTCGGCCACGTCGCGAAGATAGATTGGCTTACCCTTATAGGCACCCAGCACAACATCACCGGCTTCTCTTGCAGAATGCAAAAAAGCTCCGCTTTCAATCAAGATTTCTGTGTTGTGAGCAGTTACTTCACCTGCTCGATATTGACGATTGGCTTGTTGCAATACAGGGACGATGCCCGCGAGACTGAAATTTCTAGCCGCTAACTTGGCTGGATCAATCAATGCGCGAATCACCCGCTGTTGCCCGCCAATTAATTCTGTCTCAGCAACGTCAGGAATAGCTTTGATAGCTCCCTCTACCTCCGCCGCCAAACGCCTCAAGGTCACCGGATCGTAGCGCTGACTGTGCAAAGTGAGCGCCAGTATAGGAACATCATCAATCGACTTCGCTTTGATCAGGGGGAAAGATACCCCTTTTGGGATTCTGTCGTAATTAGACTGTAGTTGCTGATTCAGTCTCACCATCGACTCCTGCTCGTCTTGGCCCACTTCAAAACGAACAATCACCAGACTCTGTCCCGGCTTGGATATACTGTAAACGTATTCAACTCCCGGAATTTCCCACAACAGTTTCTCCATGGGAGTCGTGACGCGCTCCTCGATCTCTTTAGCCGAAGCCCCGGGCATGGCGACCATCACATCAATCATCGGCACCTTGATCTGCGGCTCCTCCTCCCGCGGCAGATTGATAATCGCAAAAATACCGAGTAAGATCGAGGTCACGATCAACAAAGGCGTCAACTTTGAATTAATAAAGCCTTCCGCCAAACGCCCGGCCATACCGTGCGCCTCTACTGGATGTTCTTCGCTCATTCTTTTTCCTGAGCTGATTCTCCTACCGCTCCCTGCGCCTTTGTCGAGCTGACTTTCTGTCCATCTCTCAATTCAGGTGGAGGCGATATCACCACGAACTCACCCGCTTCCACTCCTGCAAGAATTTCTATCCGTGTATTCTGGTTATCTCCCTGAGCCTCAATGCTTGCATCATTTGAACGAACAATACGCAAACGCGCAATGCCTTCAGATTCAACAAACACATAATCCATTTGACCACGCTGAATCACCGCCTGCACAGGCACACTCAAGGCCATTCGTTTGTCGCGAGGGAGGTAAGCCCTTCCAAACTGCCCAGCGCGCAAAGCTGGATTTTTCTCCAGGTCGAGCTTCACTAGAAAAGTCCGGCTTCCCGGATCTGCCGCTGGTGAAATCTCTACCACTTTGCCATCCATATCCACTGCAGCGCCATCAACGCGAACGCGAAATTTTTCTTTCAGCTCAACCTGATTAGCGAAGGATTCGGCGACGTTGATTTCCAAGCGCAACAAAGTCGAGTCTTCGATACTAAACAGGGAGCGTCCAGGCGTTGCCAGATCTCCCGTTTCCATCAGCTTGCGCGTAATGGTTCCATCGAAAGGAGCCTGCACGCTGGCATTCGCGATCAACACTTCGGTTTCTTTTACCGATGCGGCAGCCATTCGCTGCTTGGCCTGCACCGCATCAAATTCCGCGCGGGTAGCAGCCCCTGTAGCCATAAGATTGCGATAACGCTCGAGATCCCGGTCAGCCTTCTCTCTCGAAGCCAGGGCTCGTTCCAGACCAGCCTTCAACTCTTCGGCTTCAATCTCTGCAATAACCGCGCCCTTCTTCACTTTCACACCAGGCACGGCAAGCATTCTTAGGATGCGGCCCGTTACCTTTGCCGACACTTGCGCTTCGCGGTAGGGTCTCACGGTGCCAACCACTACATCAAATACCGGCACTTCTTCGCTCTTCACAACCCTTGTCTCGACTCCAATCTCCGGAAGGGACGAGGCCACGGGTGTTTCAGTTAACGCTTTTGGTTGGCAGGAAACCATCAAAAAACTACTCAGCCCGATCAAGGACAGTCCGAGCACTACTTGTTGCTTTGATTCAGTCACAATCATTTAGAAGAGGAATGTTCATTATCATTTATAATAGGTAAGCCTAAGGCATAGAGCAGGGAAGCCAGCGAAACCTGTTCTTCAGCTTTGGATTTGGCCAGCCTTACACGCGAACTTGTCAGGGCCGTCTCGCCGTCAATTAACTGTGTGCTCAATGCCAAGCCCTCCTTGAACCGCTGCCTCGTCAGCTTCAAACTTTCCTCCGCACTCGCAATCCCCTTGTTTGCCAAGATGATACGCTTACGTGCAGTTATCAGATTCAAGCGAGCCGTTTCCACTTGTAGATTTATAGCCAGTCTTTGCTTGCGTTGCTGTTCGTCAGCCAGCTTGGCATCTTTCTGAGCCGCGACAATTTTTGCCTTAGTCTCACCTCCGCCCCACAATTTCAGCCGAACCATCACTCCGACCATCCAACTGTCACCGGCACCACGCTCAATAAAACCCTCATCGTGACGGCCGGAAGCAAAGCCGGATACGGTCGGCTTCCGCTCTGCTTTAGCACGGTCAACCCCGGCTTGAGCCTGCATCACCCGTTTTCCCAGCGCCTCCATTTCCGGCCGTTCCGCACTTGTTTGACTTGATTCCTGCAAGCGAATTAACCCTTTGGCCACCAAAAAGTGACTATCACTTTCCAAGCCAAGCAGAGCTTTCAAAAACGCGAGCGATATTTGTTCTACGTTGACAGA
>JAADHD010000339.1 GCA_013152075.1 Verrucomicrobiota bacterium
AATGTCTGATCACAGACGTCCCTGAGCCAGAAGCAGCTGAAGACCACGGCGGTCATGACCACGGAATGGGTGGCATGGGCGGCATGGGCGGCATGATGTAAGATTAGTCAAAGCGGCACCTGCCTTCTAGGCGGGTGCCCTTTTGCTGACAACATCTACTGTCAAAAATTCAATCGGACGGGCGCAAGCTCGTCCGATTTTTTTGTGGCGACAGCTCGCCTATTGCCATCCGAATCGGCGCAATCAATTTATGAAATCTTCGACTGTGAGACCACTCTGACGGATGATCGACCTCAGTGTCCCTGTCCTAAGCTCTTTGTGGTTGGGCACTGGAACCGTGATGCTTGTATCAGTAAACTTCCGTTGCATGATAATGTGGCTCCCTCGTTGACGAACATCGGCAAATCCGTGTGAGGTGAGAATCTTACACACTTTCTTTCCTGATAAAACAGGCAAGCTAGGCAACTCGAACCTCCAGTGAGGTAACGAAAGATTCGCTCGACAAACGCTGGTTCACTTCGGATTCGGATGCGCACTCGAAAAAAAGTTCCACCGCCTCACGAAGATTGGATTTCGCCTCCTCCACCGTATCTCCCTGCGAAGCGACATCAACCTCCGGACAAAGTGCGACAAAACCGTCACCTTCCCGAGTAAGAAGCGCTGTGAGTGATTTAGTCATGAGCAAAAGATACGATAGCAATCACAAAAAATCAACGCCACTTACAGCGTTGCCAAAGGCCGCCCCCTCCTCTTCCCATCTCTTCACTTCATCATTTTTAGTTCCTTGTTCGACATTCGATATTCATCCCCCTTCACTTCACGATCTTCATGGCGCATTTTTTCTCCCAGGTCCAGGCCAATTCGGCGGACGAGCGAGCCGCTCATCCCTACCAAGAACTATTAACCTACATCCTCCTATTCGCGTTTATTCGCGTCCATTCGCGGTTCTCCCTCTCCCCGCTTTTCATACGCCGCGATAATCCGCTCCACCACCGGATGCCGCACCACATCGCTGCGATCAAATTGAGCGAAGGTAATCCCCTCTGTCTCCCTCAACAACTCCATCGCCTCCAGCAATCCCGACTGATTTCGCGGACGCAGATCGATCTGTGAAGGATCACCGGTCACCACACATTTCGACTCCTCTCCAAGCCGGGTAAGAAACATCAACATCTGCTCTTTCGTCGCATTCTGCCCCTCGTCCAAAATCACATAAGCCCGATTCAAGGTGCGGCCCCTCATGTAAGCCAAGGGTGCCACTTCAATCAGGTTTTTATCAATAAGCTTCTGCGCCTCGTCAGCTTCAAGCATCTCGTATAGGGCATCATAAAGCGGGCGTAGATAAGGAAAAACTTTCTCCTGCAAATCACCGGGCAGAAAACCCAGAGCCTCCCCCGCTTCAACCGCCGGTCGAGTCATGATAATGCGATCGATTTTACGATCCTTCAATTGCTGCAGAGCGTGCGCCATAGCCAGAAAGGTCTTCCCCGTGCCCGCTGGACCAAGCCCGAACACCACCTCATATTGCTGGAGAGCTTTTAAATACTTCAATTGCCCACCCGTACGCGGCATGACCGGGGCTTTGGTGGCAGATCCCAATAACCGTAAATCCGCAAGTTCATCCAATGACCCCGCCCGCACCAGTCCGGCTTTGCCATCCCGCTCTTCACCATCACTCCCCTGCGCTTGCTCCATCGCCAGGCGAAAGGTATGAGCTCCGATCTCTCCGCCTTTTCGACGCACAGATTCCAGAGCTTCGAACACCGACTTGGCTTTGAGCACTTTTCCGACGTCACCTTCGATTTTCAACCATCCATCTCGGGTGATTACCTTGACCGAAAAATATTCCTCAAGTTGCTTCAACAACCCCAGATCATTGGCGAATAAGGACTGCAGAAAATGAGGGTTTTCAAAGGTCAGCGTTTCTGACGCTTGATTCGAAGTTTTATCGACCTGGGTTTCCATAGTTGCTACCGATAGCCATAAACCAAAGCCCAGTTCAGATCCCCCCCCTTCGCCTCCTTGCCCTTTTTTCGACTCACCGAAATTTTGACGAGATAAGTGCCTGTTTTTACCGGCAAAACTCTGGCGCCGGATGTTCCCTTCTTTGAAAATTTCTCCAAAGCCACGGTATTACCTCCGTCATCAAAAATTTCCACTTCCAACAAATGCGCCCCCTCGGGAATCGCTGCCCAAAACCAATATTCGTTACCCCGAAACAACTGATGTTTGACCACTTTATACTCTCCGCTTTTAAGCGTTCCACTCCAGTGCTCCTTTCTGAGTTTAAAACCTTTCTCGGAATACTCAGCCGCCAGCTTCTGCAAAATCGCAGCAACATTCGCTTCCGAGAAAGCATGCAAGCTTGCAAGCTTGTCCCGCCATGAAAAATTAGCCCTGCTGACAACCACAACACCCCGATCCACACCACAAATTTTTTATTGCCTAAAATGTTCACCATGATTCAGCTTTTTTCATCTTCAGCTTTATCAAAATAAAAGCGCTCCAATAGTTTATCACATACCTCGCCAATCCTCGATACCGCCCCTTCTGATATCTCCCCCTGCCCATCCAGCATGACACTTTGAATCTCAGCCAAACCGGCATGAATAGCCTTCACATCTGCCTGGTCGCGGATTTCGGGTTTCATCGCTGCGATCACCTTCTGGAAATGACTCGCCAAGTCAGGTTGATTGAGCAACTCCGAGCGATCACTGCTATAAGATTCTGCGATCAATCGAGTCAACGCTCTCGTGCCACGCAACCACCCGCCCAGACTGACCAGATCGGCAATGTCCTCGTCGCGCATTTTTTCCATGGTGCGTTTCACCGTTGCCTGTGTCTGATCAAAACCTCTTCGCACTGCATTCCAGTCACTGATTCTCGCCGAATCAATAATGCTCTGGCTGTGTGGCAAAACCGCATCTTGTAAGCCCAGCGTATCAGCCAGGCGTAGCACCTTCCGTCCGGTATCCTGAATCGCCTGCTTGTCCTCCGCTTCAACCGCTACAAAGCCCTCTGCCACCGCGCAGCCGAATACAAGGGCAAGCACCACCCGATCTGAGGAGACCTTGCGTTTAGGGATCGCTACCTCACTGCCCCAGTCCTGTTCTCCCAGCTTCCCTAATACGGAGAATATTTCGCCCGGCACTGGAATCACCACTTGCTCCACAATCGCTCCAGGGAATTTTTTGAGATCCAAACCTTTATCAGTCTGCTTTTCCGATTGGGATTGCACTGAGCTCGATATGAAAATTGCCGCAAAAAAACAAACACACGTTTTTCTATGGCTCACTATCTTCACACTTAAATTTGTTCGGCTTCTCGAGTAATCAAACGACTCATCGCCCGATCCCCCTCATCTATTTTTCCCCCGATACCGACAAGTTCAATAGCTTGAATGCATAAGGATATAAATCGACCATTGCAGACAACCGCGTCGGTATCAATCAAAAGAGTATCTCAGTCCTTGCAGTTTCTCCGATACAAGGCAATAAATGCGCATGACCCTTGCCTCAAACACTAAAGTTCTGGGAATTATCCCCGCACGATGGGGTTCTACTCGTTTTCCCGGCAAACCGCTGCACCTTATCGGCGGTAAACCTCTCATCCAGCATGTATGGGAGCGTTGCTCTTTATGCCAAAACCTCGACGCCTGTGTTGTCGCCACTGATGATGATCGCATTGCTGAAGCGGTGACTGCATTCGGTGGAGAAGTCGTGCTCACTGCCTCAGACCACCCCAGCGGCACGGATCGTATTGCTGAAGTCGCCCGGACTCGGGAAGATTTTGCCTATGTGATCAATATTCAGGGAGATGAACCCCTCATCAGCCCAGATCTCATCGACCAGCTGGCACAAACACTCATCGATAATCCCGACTGCGAAATGGTAACGGCCGCCAATCCGATGAATTTTGGGGCGCCCGAACACGACGACCCGAATATCGTCAAAGTCGTGCTCGACCACCAATCCAACGCCCTGTATTTTTCGCGCAGCGCCATCCCTTTCCCTCGCAGCCCTCCTGCAGACGGCGACACGAGCAGGCCCCAGCCCCTTCAAATATTACGCCACAAAGGCATTTATGGCTTCACCCGCTCCTTTCTGCTGAAATTCGTCAGCTGGAAACCTTCGGCACTGGAGATGTGCGAACAACTGGAACAATTGCGAGCTTTGGAAAATGGGGCAAAAATAAACGTTATTATTACCACAGATGACTCACCAGGGATTGACACGCCCGAACAAGCGGACATAATGCAACGACAGTTTTTGACTGAATGAAATACATTTTTGTAACCGGTGGTGTTGTCAGTTCTCTAGGAAAAGGGCTCGCCGCCGCTTCTCTGGGAACCTTGCTCGAAAAACGTGGTCTGAAGGTGATTCTTCAGAAGTTCGATCCCTATCTTAACGTTGATCCTGGCACGATGAGTCCTTTCCAACACGGAGAGGTTTATGTGCTCGACGACGGCGCGGAAACTGATCTGGACCTCGGCCATTATGAGCGTTTTACCAACTGCACTTTGTCCAAGCTGAATAATCTCACCAGCGGACAAGTTTACGAAAGCGTCATCCGCAAGGAGCGGCGCGGCGACTACCTCGGCGCAACCGTTCAGGTGATTCCACATGTCACCGACGAGATCAAAAATCGCATTCATAAAGTCGCCAGAGAAATGGATGGCGACATCATCATCACTGAAATCGGTGGCACCACAGGGGATATCGAAGGCCTGCCTTTCCTCGAAGCCATGCGTCAATTCAATGATGAGGTGGGCTCGGAAAACGTCTTGTTCATTCATGCCACCCTCGTCCCTTTCATTCGTGCCGCAGGTGAGCTCAAGACCAAACCCACCCAACAGAGTGTTGCCAAACTCAGGGAAATTGGTATTCAGCCGCAAATCATCCTCTGTCGTGCAGAGCAAGAAGTGGATGACGAGTTGCGGTCAAAAATCTCGATGTTCTGCAACCTTCCGAAATCCAATGTGATACAATTCCTGGATCTCGAACACACCATTTACGAAGCCCCTCTCGAGCTTCGCAAAGAACGTTTTGACCAGATCGTTTGTGATGCTCTCGGGCTTGACCTCCCAGATCCTGATCTCTCCGAATGGAAATCATTTGTGAACCGGATCATTCATCCATCAAATGAAATACGGATCGCCGTAGTGGGCAAATACATCGAACTCCAGGATGCCTACAAAAGCATTTACGAAGCGCTCACGCATGCCGGGGCCTCCAATGACTGCCGGGTCAGCATTGTCAGACTCGACTCTAAAGAAATCGTTGCTGATGGAGCGGCTGCTCACCTTTCCGATCTTCATGGCATTCTGATCCCAGGAGGCTTCGGAGAGCGAGGGATCGAAGGCAAGGTTGCTGCCGCCCAATACGCCCGGGAAAACAACATTCCCTATTTTGGTCTCTGCCTGGGAATGCAAATCGCCACCATCGAGTTTGCTCGCAATGTTTGCGGATTGGAAAACGCCAATAGCTCAGAGTTCGACCCCGATACCCCGCACCCGGTCATCTGCCTGCTGGAGGAACAAAAAGACGTCGACGAAAAAGGGGGCTCCATGCGCCTCGGCACCTGGGAAACCCTGCTCACCAAAGGGAGTCGTTCCCAGGAACTCTACGGTAGTGACAAGGTCAATGAACGTCACCGCCACCGTTACGAATTTAATCAGGACTACCGCCAGCAAATGGAAGAGGCGGGCCTGCTCATTGCCGGCACCTCACCTGACGGCACCCTCACCGAAATCATCGAACTTCCCGAACATCCTTTTTTCGTTGCCTCCCAGTTCCATCCGGAATTTCGCTCCCGCCCCAACAAACCCCATCCACTCTTCGCCGGCTTCGTCAAAGCTGGCCTGGAGTGTGCGAAAAAAGCGTGATAAAACTGAACTCATTTATTCAAATTTTAACATGAAATCTATTGCCTTAATAATTACGACTTGTGCCTTCTTTTTCACTACCCTTCCACTTACGTATTCAGATGACAGCCCTTCCAATACTTTGTTTTTCACTGCCAAAGGAGGAAAAAATCCAGGGAGATACGGCGGCAAACTAAGCAAGAATTCAGTGCTTCGTGTTCAGAAAGCCGGCGGAAAAAATATCGTTATCCTAAATGTCGTTCATGACCGGGACGAGAAATCTACTGTCTCATTCGCCGCAACACTGCAGTTGAAGGAAGCTTTCAAACCAGGAAAATACGATCTAAAAGGCACTATGAGCCAAGCAGCACTTTTACCCAAAGGTACTTCGCACGGCGGTGACTTCTTCACAGTGCTCGCAGTAGCCGGATCCGGCACCCTGATCGTGGAATCCGTCAATACCGAAAAAGGCAGCATCAAAGCCACCTTCACCATCTCTCAAGGAGATACAACCATTTCCGGAACTATTGATAAAACGGCCATGAAATGAATCACAACAATGGTGATATTTCATACTTTCAGCCTTCAATATTGGGCCACTTCCAAAAGCTACTATTGCAAATAAGCAAATCTCACAGCGAAGTCACTTACTCTTCCACCCGCTCCATTACCGCCAGCAATTGATAAGACTGCAATTGCTGAACATACAGCTCGGCTTTTTCTCGTTCCCCCCGCCACACAATCGAGCGCCCGGCATGATGCACCTCGAGCATCAAAGCCATCGCTTTTTCTGTGGAATATCCAAAAATCCGCCGAAACACCAGCTGCACAAAGCTCATCAAGTTGACCGGATCATCATGAACAACCACACACCACGGCAGATCGGTCTCTTCCGCCGTAGCGACGACGCTTAACTCTTCCAGATCTGTTCCTGACATCACTCGCCTGCTTGCCCTTAATTCTGCACCATTCACAAAGCGGCGATCGATTGCTCCGCTTTCCCCGGCCCTGCAAACACATCGCGAACCATAACCATACTTTCGGGATACTGCTGATGAAAGCATTGTGGTGTCGCTTTAACTTGTGGCGATCCCCCGGTTTTCACAAAGCTTCTCAAACCGGCCCGCCACTCAAAATACACATAGGAGGTCAAGGCAGATAACAAGGGCAAGTTATATAACGCCGCCTGAAGGGCAAAAGTCGTCACCACATGCCCGGGACACTCCCCCTGCTCCACGCAGCGAGCGTATTTTTTCCACTGTGGAGCTCTCTGCATTTCGCTTTTGCCCTCCAGAAACTGAATTCCCGCCTGCCGGCTCCTCTCGCGTTCTTCTAAGCTCAACTTTTGATCCAATTGATTATCCAAGTCAACCATCCGCCTGATCCTCATTTCGCTGGAAGCCAGATACACCTTGATGAAAGTTTCCGCCAACTGATCCCTGAATACTTCACGTAACCAACGAAGCCACTGCTCCTTGAATTCCATTGCATCACTTGAGGCCTGCTCCTCTCCGGTTTGGTAGAAAAAAACACCTCCTCCGTCGCCATCTACTCCCATCACAGAAATCCCGATCGCACGCTCCATCTCATCTGTCGACTCTGCGTCATCAACCAAATATATGGATTTATTATCTGCTGCGTTATTTTTTAAACCATCACTGCTCACGCCTGATTATAAGCTGGCCGATGCATCTCTGAAAGGAAAAACCCTCCTTCTTTTTCATCGTGGAAATCATAAATTCAATGAAGAATACAAGATAAAAATGCATTCTTTTCCACTTCGATGTTACACTTCTTAGCCCCGGCTCTGCTCCCATACCTCCGCCAAAATCTGCTCCTGTAAGCTCTTCATCACTTCGCGTTCATCCGGAGTTTTGTCGTCATGTCCATTCAAATGCAGCATGCCATGGATCAAATACAACAACGCCTCCTTCTCAATCGAATGTCCGAACTTCACTCCTTCACGCTCAGCGGTTTCCAGACTGATGAAAATCTCGCCGTGATGAAAAGTGATCACGTCCGTTGGGGCAGGATCGCCCATGAATTCATCATGAAGCTGGGCAATTTTGTCATCCATGACAAGATTCACCTCAATTTCACTCAGATTTGGCAAGCAAACCTCGTGCTGTGCGGGATGAGCCAGACACAAAGGTAAGGCAATTTGACCACTCTCCAACAAACGCTGTGACGACAAGCCCAGAGTATCACCATGTTCAAAAATCAATAGTTCGGGTTTGCTATCCGCTGTCATTCCTCCATTTTATTTCACTTCTTTACCCACATCCATGGAAAACCACCCTACTACATCTGAACAAGACAGCGACTTCCATTTCGCCGACCAGCTGATTCTCGACGACTCAGGCACCCGAGCCTTTTACAAAAATTTATTGCAAGGCCTGATTCACAAAAACAACAATACCCTTGGAGTCATTCAGGGCTTTGCGACGCTTATATCAATGGAAGAAGGCTTGAACGAAGAGATGACTGAAAACATCGAACACATGCGCCACTCTATTACCCATGCGTCGGAGTTGGCAAAAATAATTCTTACTGCCGGAGGCTGTGCAAATATCGAGCCCGAACCCGCTGACCTCAGCGTCATGCTGCCCTACCTCGAGCAAAGCTCAAAAAGCATATGTGAAAAACTGGGGGCCACCTTGCAAATGAACCAAGCTTCCCCTCTGCCTCCCGTATTGGTCGATAATGGTCGCTTCCAGGAATTAGTCCGGGAATTGATAAAAAATGCTGCCGAAGCCACCGTGGAAAGCGGGCAAGGAGAAGTGGTGATCGATATTCTGCCACCTGGAAGTATTTCTGCGGCTGAAAATCAACGGGTTGATATTTTTGTTCGCAACACCTGTAAAGATATCGGAGCTGACAAGTTGAAAAAAGTCTTTGATCCATTTTTTACTACCAAAATAAATAGTCACTATGGCCTGGGCCTGACCACCGCCGGCGTTTTAGCGGGACAGATGAAAATGCGGCTTGGCATGCGATCATCTGAGGGAACCACCACCGCATGGCTCAGCGTCGCAACCGCCCCTGCCCAGTGACCCGTGTTATTTTGCTATGAAAATGAGCTCCCCTATTACCAATCTGATCACCTCCCTCGCCGCACTACTCGGCGCAGGACTCATCTTTGCCTTGGTATCGGCAAAAAGCGATCGCTACAACTTATTCAATCTGCTCAGACAGCAAGCTCTAACCGGTGACATTGCCGCAATCCCTACCGATTCTCCCACTTCCCCTACTACGCCAACAGAAAAATCCAATCTATTGACTCAAGTCAACGACCTGCTGGCCGAACTGACAGAATCCGTGATCCCGTCAGTAGTCGCTATCGATACCAGCACCACCGTCGATCAAAGACGACTGGTGCCTTCCGGCCCCCTGGGTATTTTTGGTTACGTGCAGCGACACGAACGCTACCGCAAACCCGGTCTGGGATCGGGCTTTATCATTTCGGAAGAAGGATACGTGCTCACTAATCACCACGTCGTAGCAGGAGTTGATGAAATCCTAATCACCACCAATCAGGGACAAACTTACAAGGCTGAATGGATCGGCTCGGATGCCATCGTTGACATCGCTGTATTAAAAATTATCGACCCTGAGAAAAAATCTTTTCCAGCGTTAAAATTCGGAGACTCGGACAAAACCCGGGTCGGAGAGATAGTCCTCGCCGTAGGCAACCCCTTCGGATTAAGCGAAACTGTAACCAAAGGAATCATCAGCGCCAAACAGCGACAACTGAGTGACAGCACCAAACGATACCTGCAAACCGACACGGTGATCAACCCAGGAAACTCCGGGGGCCCCTTGGTAAATGTCAATGGAGACATCATCGGCGTTAACGTCGCACTCTTTAGCGGCCAACAAAACGTCCGTGTATGGCAAGGCGTCGGCCTCGCAATCCCTTCCAATGACGTGCATGAAGTTTTCGAAGCCATCGTCCATAAAAAACCGCTGATACGAGGCTATCTCGGTCTCGATCTTGCGGAGATCACTCCCTATATCGCTAGACAAGTGGGCCTGACTCACTCCAATGGTGGGCTTGTCAGCAAAGTCGAAAAGGACTCCCCGGCTGCTAAAGCCGGCCTTCGGCCTGGCGATGTCATTCTCTCCATCGACGGACGCCCAGGCCCCTCCGCGCTGGAGCTGATCAATAAAATTCGCAGCCAGGATGCCGGCTCAACTCTT